>JAIEOZ010000246.1 GCA_019750035.1 Alphaproteobacteria bacterium
ATGTAATACTTTTCCATGGTAACGCTCCTCTTTCGCAATCGAACGTTACTATTTTTTTTATTCAATTTTTAGATAAGTGCACGAACCTACGCTCCATAAACAAAGTTTTGTGAGATCAACTCATAAGATAGTTCTTTTTCTCTGCTCTTAAATTTTGTTCACGGAGTCCTACTATTCTTCGGAAAAGTAGCCCCTCTTTAAATCTTCATCAAACTCTTCAAGCCAAGTCCCTGAACCTGCGCGACTATAATAAACATTTGATGTCCCCTGCTTTACGTGATTTGCTTTTATCCTAACAATAATCACGTAGTTTATATCGTTCATATCCATCGCTCTCTGATCTTCTTGAACTTCTAGGAGAAAATGATGGAGCTCATGACCATGTAGCTTTAAAAGAGAGGCATAAGCTTTATGCTCCTCCGCTGAAAGAAGATTGTTTTCATCAAGAATTGCCATCTAATACCCCCCCCTCTTTTCCTTAAGAATGATCCTACATATCCACTTTCCATAAAAAAAGTTAATAAAAGGTTTCTGGCATTTTAACTGCTTGTTGGGGATCACAAACAGTTTTGTTGCTGTTAGCTTTTTTTTGGGTGGAAGTTGTTGCATCCTTCTGTGGGGCTTCGGCTGCATTTACAGCTTGAGCTGCTGAAAGAAGGAACATTCCTAAAAGGATAATAAAATAAGTTCGCATAGCGCCCTCCTATAAATATTTCCCTAATTAATTAAAACATATTATCATAAATTACGCAATATTTATTTGTAAGAGCAAATAAATATTACTTTTTAAAATCACTCCCCTTCACGTGGTGTCTTTGGGTTAGAAAAGCTCCTCCCCTGCTTTGCAGAACAAGCCTGTCTTGACCAAGAGCGACACGCTCTTTGGATCTGTTTTTACTTAAGCTCATAAAATTTCACAAGAAGGCGTTCTAAGATCGAGTTGCCCATAAGAAATAATTGACGTCTGTGGATGGAGAAAGATACCAACCCCCTCGCATAGGAGAAAAGTTCAAGCCTATTATCTCTTGATTTCCAAGACCAAAATTATTCAGCTTGTGCGAGAGACTTTGAGGGGTCATAAATTTTTCCCAGGAATGCGTTCCTCGCGGAGCCCATTTCAGAATATATTCTGCTGCAACAATCCCTAAAATATAAGAGAGAAGTGTTTTGTTAAAAGTTGTCACAATCATTCCCCCCTGCAAACTAAGATGGGTTATTAAAGCTTTTAAAAAATCATCCGAATGGGTAACATGTTCAATAGTCTCTGAAGCAATAATAACGTCAAATAAAGGAAGGTCTTGAGGTAAGTCTTCAATAGCGCACGATAGATAGGTAATAGAAAGTCCCATAGCTTCAGCATGATTCCTGGCAACCGAAATACTTTCTTCAAGTGGATCTATCCCTGTCACGTCAGCGCCAAGCCGGGCTAAAGGTTCACATAAAAGACCCCCTCCACACCCTACATCCAAAATCTTCAAATTCTGAAAAGGTCTTAAAGAAATTTCAGGTCGACAAAAATGAACCCCCACCCTGTCTTTTATGAAAGCCATGCGCAATGGGGTAATCGCATGCAAAATTCGAAACGGTCCTTGCGTATTCCACCAGCTTGAACTCAGAGCTTTAAAGTGATTAAGTTCTTCTAGATCTTGTGTGTTAACGTTCATCCTTTTTCTATAGCTTGCCGTTCTTTCTAAAACAAGGTATAGAACGCCTCAAGGTTGAGACTAAACGGAAATTATGGCCTATATCGTCCAAAAATTCGGGGGTACATCCCTCTCTACCCTAGAATTAATTAAAAAAGCTGCCCTCCGCGTAAAGAGCGAGGTTGAAGCCGGCCATAAAGTCGTTGTGACCGTCTCAGCAATGGCAGGAACCACAGATGCTCTTGTGGGATATGTTAGAGACCTATCCACCACTTATGATCGAGCAGAATATGATTGTGTTGTCTCTTCAGGAGAACAAATCACGGCAGGACTTCTGGCCTTATGTCTACAAAACTTAGATATTCCTGCACGCTCATGGCTTGGATGGCAAATTCCCATTTATACAACCTCTCACCATTCCCAAGGGAAAATTGAACGTATTGACACTAAATCTCTTTTAAAAGAGCTTAACAAGGGAATCGTCGCTGTTGTTGCTGGTTTTCAAGGCTTAAGTGAGGAAGGACGTATCACAACCCTTGGTCGAGGAGGTTCCGATGCGACAGCTGTTGCCCTTGCCGCAGCGCTTAAGGCTGAGCGATGTGATATCTTCACCGATGTAGATGGGGTATACACAGCCGATCCTCGATACGTAACCACCGCAGGGAAATTTGAGCATATTGCCTATCAAGAAATGCTCGAGCTTGCAGCTCAAGGAGCAAAAGTCCTTCAAAAAGACTCTGTGGAACTTGCTATGCACCACGGCGTGCGCCTTCGTGTTCTCTCTAGCCTTTCAGAAACTTCAGGAACACTCATTACAAACGAAAATGAACTCGCAAAGTGTGAAAAACACATTCGTGGAGTGGCGCATACGTTAAACGAAGAAAAATTAAACTTACGTTTTTTTTCTCAAAACATCTCTGACATTGACGAAGTTAAAGTTTTTCTGGAAGAAAAAAATATTTCAATTAACATGATTCAATACCATCTCTCTACATGTGGAAATTTTATTGACTTATCTTTTACTGCACCTACCACAGAAATAGAGAGGATAATTGAAATTTTACAAAAAGCAAAAAAAAAGCTGAAATTTTACGATTTATTAAGGGACTCTCGTCTAGCAAGAGTATCAGTAATTGGTGCTGGTCTGCAAACTGATCACAGCTCTGCTCGCAAACTCTTTCAAACCTTAGGAAAAGAAAATATTGAGGTGCAATCTGTAGCTGCATCAGATATTAAGTTAAGTGTGCTACTTTTTGCAAGCGACGCGGAACGTGCCATCAAATGCATACATACAGTTTATCAATTAGGTACAAAGGAAGTTTAATGGAATCATCAACAAAGCATTTAGATGAACTCTGGTCAAGAGGAAGAGAATTTTTAGGTGTCCAATACGCTATTTTGGGGGGCGCAATGACTTGGGTTTCTGAACGAAATCTCGTCTCTGCCATTTCTAATGCAGGTGGATTTGGTGTTATCGCATCAGGTTCCATGTCTCCAAATCTTTT
>JAIEOZ010000010.1 GCA_019750035.1 Alphaproteobacteria bacterium
GAGGCAATCTTGTTTGTTCCTCTCACATTTAAAAGACAGGAAATAACCTCAATTTCTCGGCGAGTAAAATTAACGTTACTGATAACAGTTAATTGCTCCGCATGCATGTTTTGTAGAAATGAAAGGTCATACATAATTCACATTTTTCTTATTTTTTATTTTAAGGCTTCCCTGTTTTAGATGAATTGAATTCAATCATGGTTATCAAAAAATATTCAACCTTTTTCTCCTGTGAAGACGAACAGCTTTTCTTATTTTGAGCGAATCTCCACGGAATTACGCCCGCGGTATATTTTATTTAGAACCTCGTTTGCCCAAAAATATGAATTGTTGCATATGCTCTTCATAATTTTGGAAGCACTACATCCCTGAGCTTACACCCAGGGTTTTCGCTCTACGTAATAAAACATTTACCTCCTTATTTCTCTCCTCAAAAACTAATTAGATGGGGTGAAAAAGGTAATTAATTAGTTTTTGAGGATATGGGATCGAGAGGTTTTTAAGTATGTCTTAAGAACAATTCTGAACGGAACGGCAACGGAGAAGAGAATTTTGAAATGAAGGAATAATAACTAGAAAGCACCTGTGAAAGTTTTTGCCGACACTCACAGGCGCTACACATTCAAAACCTAGAAAAGTCTGATGTAAATGAAAGTTTATACCAATATCTTGCGAAAATGCAAGGTCTGAGCATTAAGAGCTCTCTCCTTATATCTGCTTTTACTGGGTTCAACTCATAATTCAAAAAGCCAAGGAGCTTTTATGCTTAAAATAATTGAACAAAAAGATCATTGTTTTCATACGCTTAGGATTGAATCCTTGCTGGATCTTTTTAGAATTTACCATAACTTTGAACTTTCTTCAGAGGAGAAAGGCAGAACAACCTTTATCATTGCCGAAGATGAAAGAAATGGTGTTTATGGAGGAGCTCTTCTTTATAAAAAGAAGGTAGGGGATCTTTATGACAAGATCAAAAATATTGTTTCAACCTTTCATCCCAATGGACGAAAAGTATGGGTGGCAACCCTTTGCTTTTCCTTAAATCAAAACGTTTCGTTGTCTACATTTGATGAATTGGACCTCTGTGAGGCTTTCTATCAAAGCCTTCTAAAGAAATTCATCAAATTTGGCAGAAAAAAGAAGGCTAAGTTTTTCATCCTCTCTTTATCTCCACTCGCCTACGTCAAGGAAAAAGTTTATGGGGATTGGCCTTATCTCCTAGAAATTCACCACAAAGAGGCAACGGATGGACTCTTTCATGGAATATTGGGGTTAAGTTCTAACAAACGCAAAATTTGTAGACCCAGCGAGATATGCCTTAGTCAATTGAGGAGGTATGATCAATGACAAACCTTACCCATAATAATAAATCTTGGAGTGGAAGCTTTTCTTCTCGATCTTCTCAAGTTGCCGTCATTCGACGAGAGTTTGTAGATCTCACAGGGGATCATTTTAGTGCCGTTGTGCTGAATCAACTGTTGTATTGGACCCAGCGAGTTAAAGATTTTGATCTTCTCCTGGAGGAAGAGAGAAACTTTAATCCTGAATGTAATGTCCTTCCTCGCCATGGGTGGATCTATAAAACAGCTAATGAGCTAAGTGAAGAAACGATGCTCAAAGCAACCCACCCAACAATGCGAAAATACTTAAAACTCCTTATTGATCAAGGGTGGATTGATGAGCGAATTAATTCTTGCGGTAGATGGAACAAAACCACCCAGTACCGTGTGAATTTGAGAAAACTTCAAGAAGATCTCCAAGCCATTGGACACACACTTCCTGAGGTTTATAGGGAGTTTTATTCTTCTTTCCCAGAAGAAGGAGTGACGTCAAATGAAGGAATGCAGTCAAATGCTCTCCCAAGTGCATTAGCTTTGGCTAAAGAAAACTTGAATGTAAATTTTTTACATTCGAATGAAAATCTTAGTGAGCCTTCTTTAGACTGTTCCTTTTTTAGTGAGGAAACCTCGAGTGTAAGAAATTTACATTCGAATGTAAGAAATTTTCATGGTGATGTAAGAAATTTTGAACCGGATGTAAAAATTTTACACTCGAATGTAAAAAATTTACATTCATATACCTATACAGAGAATACACCAAAGAATACAAACAGAGAGCACGCGCAGAGAACGCGTGCGCGCGAGGATTTCGATGAATTTTTTGAAATCTGGAAAAAGCACGTGTGTCAGGAGGCTATTCAGCTGACTGAAACACGTAAGCATCAGCTCAGCGCTCTTCTTTCTCTTCATTTTCAAAACGATGTGCAGCAATGGGAGAGATTCTGTGAACGAATCAAAGCCTCCTCTTTTTTGATGGGAGAAGGAGGTCGAAGATGGCACGTTACTCTTGATTGGATCCTTTCAGAAGACAATGCTCTCAAGGTGTTGGAAGGAAACTTCGATAATCCTGAGAGCCTTCAATTCAAAAAATCAGAAGGAATCAAAGGTAATCGAGATCAAGAGAGAACGGATATTCTGGCCTCTATTCAGGACCATACCTGGCAAGACTGGTGCACTCAGCTGAGTCACTTGGATCAGAAAAAAGATCCTTTATCGTTGCTGACTCTTAAGGAAATCGCCGCTGCTAGTTTTGCAGAATTTGATGGCAAACTTGTGTGGATTGAAAGCGGAAATCCTAAAGCTTTAAGTCGAATTAATGACTTGCGCTTAAAGCTTCTCACAGTTGTTCAACAGACCTTCCCAAAGGCTCGAAACATCAGGACCCAGCTTTCTCCTCTTAAAGAAAGAGAGGGTTTCGTAACTTCAGATCCTTGCCCTTCATCTGAGCATCGTTTGGCTTTTCCGTTAGAGGCCAAACTCGAGAAAAAACAACCCATAGGAGAATTCTATGCTGAATAAAATCATTTTAAAAGGAAACATGGGTCAAGCCCCAAAAATCTGGCGTACCCCTTGATGGACGAGAAATTGCCTCCTTTCCCTTAGCAACCAGCAAATCATGGCGAGATGAATCTGGAGAATGGAAAACCTATACGGATTGGCATCGAATCACTGTTTTTCGCGAGTCAACGGTGAAGTGGATGAAGGATAGGCTGAAGAAGGGAGATACAGTCTATGTGGAAGGAAAGCTTACTCTCTGACAGGAAAGCCACTAGTTTGACTAGTGGACCCTCAAGGCTTGGCCTTAAGATTTAGTTGATGATGT
>JAIEOZ010000022.1 GCA_019750035.1 Alphaproteobacteria bacterium
TATAGAAAGCCATTTGGCGGCTTAGCCTCCCTGCTCATAAGCGCCGCCAAAAAAGAGGAGGGATCGAGATGTTATTTTTTTGTTACAAATCCCTCCTCATCTATCTTTAAATTTGAGTGGGGGTGATCTCATGATCTTTGTGCCTCCCTACTTTTATTATTTGGAAATGCTTTAGCAGCCTTCTCCTGCTATTTACAAGAAAATTCTAGTATTCTCTTTATCAAAACAGAAGTATTTTTTTATTAATAATTTCAATATATAATGCCATTTTTTTAAAAAGTTAATTAGTAGATGTTTACCCTGAGAAGAGCTTTTAATAGAGGCATGTTATGCGAGTTAAAAATTTGAAATATATTTTTAGCTAAGGAATAATGAAAATGGGAGGCTTTACTTTGGAGAGATCAAACAAGGATTTTTGTCTTTGCTATAGCGTTATTGACGTAGGATTTCCGTCTGTTCTTATTTCTAAAAACTGGCGTGATTGATATAAAATACTGATAGAATCTGTGCCATTGCGTCCAAAAACTCCTGTCAATACCTTAACAGTATGACTTATGGGTAAAAGTAAGAGCTTAGCTGGGGGTTTACCCTAGATTAATTAAAAGAGTGGCTTGAACCTTGAGAAGGGGAGGGGCTAAGTTTTTAAGTTGTTAAACGATAAAACCATACAACTGTTTTTAGAGTTGATTTTCATAGGGAGCGGGGGCAAAGTTTATTTAATAGGTAGTCTATGAGGAGGCAAAAAGATAAAATTATGAGCGCTAAAAAGAAAAATATTCCCGAGGTTTCTATAAAAAGTACGAAAGATCAAATTCTTTCTGCTTATAATGAGATTGTGGATCTTCTTCAGGAAAATCAAATGCAGAATCCTCAAGAAGAAAAAAAGAAATCAGACGAAAGAGAAGTTATTCAAAAGTCTTCCCAAGCTTCCTTAGAAGGAATCGTTTCTCATTTAGCCAACTTAAAAATTACTCTTACAAAGCAAGTTGATACGCTGAGTGAAGGCTTAGTTGGGGAGTTTGATAAGCTTACTGAGCTAAAACAAGCTATAGCTATAGAGCAGCGCCATCTTCAAGAATTATACGAGATTAAGGAAACAGCCCATACACTTTCTGCTCTCTTGCTTCTTCAAAAAGAAGAAACAGAAAAATTTGAGCTAAAGATGAAAGCAGAACAGGATCAGTTTGCAAAAGATATGGAAGACAAAAAAATTACGTGGAATAAAAAGCAAGCTGATTTAGAAACGAGTTATTCTGAACTTAAGGAAAAGCTAGAAAAACAAGGTAGGCGTGAGGAAGAAGAATATAAATACGCATTAGAAATATCTCGTCGTCAGGAGTCCCAAGATTACGTCCTCAAGAAGGAGCTTCTTGAGAGAGAGCTTGAGGAGAAACGTCAAGATCTTACTCAAAAAGAGGCTCTTCTAGATTCTCGTTTACAAGAAGTTGACGAACTTAAGGAGAAAGTTGGAAGTTTTCCGGAAGAGTTAGCAAAAGAAATCGAAAAAACAGCTCATGACGTTACCCAAAAACTAGAGGAACACCATAAATTTGCTGTAATTTTAAAAGATAAAGAAATTGAAGGCGAAAGAAATCTTCTCCTTCAAAAGATAGCTTCTTTGGAAGCAAAAGTAAAAGAGCAGGCCGCTCTGATTGTTCAATTAACACAAAAGGCTAATGATTCAATAGATCAGGTTCAAGCTATTGCCTGTAAGGCATTAGAAGTTTCTTCTACTCGTTTACCCTATGTTAACTATGGAGAAAAAATGGCAGAAAACTCTCCAAGCCGTCATGAAAAGGTAGCTTAATGAAATAAGGGTCTGCTGCGTTCAATATAAAATTTCGTGATGATCACTGATTTTATAGGTTAGCTTACGAAATTTATAAAAACTTATTAGAGCGAATAGCACCATGTTGTTGAAGCTTGGGTAGTGCGCTTTTTAAATCTGCTAGATCTTCTTTATTTATACTTGTTCCTACAACGTGAAGTTCTTCTAAATTATTAAGTAATTTTAAATATTTTATGCTTTCACTGGTAATATTTGTGTTAGATAAATAGAGTTTTTTTAAGTTTGGAAGGGCAGAAATATAAGATATTCCTCGATCATTCACGCCTGGATTATTTGTAAGGTCTAGCACTTCTAGCTTTGTGGCTGATTTACTTAATGCTTCTAACCCCTCTTCTCCAATTTTGTTGAATGGAGCATGAAATTCCATAAGGTTTGATAGAACGGAGGGGATAGCTTTGAGAGTTTGATCATTTGCATGCCCAAAAACGGTAAATTGGAGGCATTGAAACGGAGGTATTTCGTTTAATAACTCTATTCCTTGGTCAGCATGGTAAGGGGCGTGAACAAATACAGATTTAATATTTTTAATTTCGTTTATAATGGAGTGTATTTTTTCCCAGTCATGAATTTCTAACTCTTGTTTTAAATCACTATAAGTATTTTTCTTAGGATTTGCGGAAGAAATTACTGTTGAATTTGAAGAAGGTAAATCTTCTTCAATTAGAACAGAAAAACCTGGGCTAGGTGCCTCTAATAAAAAAAACAAAGAAAAAGAAATTAGATATAAAGCCTTATATTTGATAATTTTCACTGTTAACCTCTTACTTATATGTAAAATATATTTTAATTAATTATAGATGACTCATTGTAAAATTCAAGTTTATTCATCTAAAAGAGCGGCGATATTTTTTATTGTTGGGTTTATGTAAGCAGCTTTTGCCTCCTCATTTACGAAGCCCGAGACAATCCCTAAAATAACGCCGCTATGCTCTTGAGCGGTACGAAACACGGGCCCCCCACTATCACCTTCATAAGGAAAAACAAAATTTTCAGCTGTTTCAGGATTTATATGAGTGTAATAAATTCGATCTTCATTTTGAATTTCAGTAATTGTACTTTTAAAAGCTCTTTTTTTAAGGTCAAAATTTGGGCGTTCAGTTAGTCTTCCATTATGTACCATAGCTTTCTGCCCGTATCCAACTATGGTAATAGGAGTATCTTTAGCAAGTTGCTCATCTGTGAGCTCAAGAGGTTCGATATCAAGGGCTTTCTCAAGCACTACAACTCCATAATCATATTTTCTTAAGCTTTCGTCATCTTTTTTAAAAGAAGGATGAGCTTTAGATGAAAGAAATGCTAAATTTTTGCTATCATCTATTGTATCTTCTGAATCTGCGT
>JAIEOZ010000208.1 GCA_019750035.1 Alphaproteobacteria bacterium
TTACTTTTGGGAGGACCTTTCGAGGGTAAAGAAGGTACAGAGGTTAGAAAATCCTTTGCTATCTCCTTTGGAAGATTGCGCTTCAGAATCTCTCTCACTCCTTCCGCTCCTTTGGCTTTAAGCACATCATTAAAATCTTCATTGAGCTTATCTGGCTTTACAACCGTAACAGAAAACCCTTTGCTTTGGAGATCAAGGACAGCTTTCTGAAGGCTACGTGTTGCAGGAGAATCAGGGGTGTCATGATCTGCACAGACGATAATCTGAGTGTTTGGGTTACCATTTAATAGGTTTTCTGGATTGAGGCACTTTATATTCGAAAGCCCTAAAGTTGCTTTAATTGTTCCTTTGAGTCCAGCTTCCTTTAAGCTAAGGGCTGTTTCTACGCCTTCTGCAACAAACAGAACGTTTGAGCTTTTCTCCTCTTGAAGGGTCACAGCCGATCCCTTCAAAACTCCAAAGGATCTCTTTGCCACGGATAGGTCTGCTTTCGCACCTGTTTGTGGATCTAAGCAAGTAATCTGCACAGCGGTTACCTCTCCTGTTGGAGATCGAGCAGCAGCCATAAGACCAGAGTAACTCTTTCCGGACGTAGGATCTCTAAAGCGAGGCAAAAATCGAAGATCTTCTGGTGGTACCTCTTCTATTTTTCGATGCTCTTTCAAATAGCGCTCGGCTAAAGTTCCCTGAATGGGTTGCCCTTTTTCCCAGAGTGTTTTCGCTCTTTCAATCTTTACCTTGCTTTCTTCAGCTTCCTTTTGGAGCTTTTTTTGCTCGCTCTCTTGGGAGGAATATTTTTGAGGAAGTCGTTTGAGAGATTTTAAATCCCCTCTTTCAGGTATGATCCCTGCCCAAGAAGCTCCATATTCAACCGCTTCCTTAAAAGAAAAGCCTTTAAGCTTTGTGAGCATCTCAAATGGTCCTCCAGCTATTGAAGTATCTCTCCAGTCAAGCCAAGCGCCTGTGCGAAGGTTTACGGCAATTTTTCCATTATTACCGTAGCGCCGTTCCACGGCTGTAGAAGCTGCTTGATTGTGCTTCTCTCCCAGAGAAGAAAGAACATCGTCTGCAAATGAGGCCATATTTTCGATAAGCACTGCTTTAACAACTTCAGCTTCAATGAAGGGTCGCGTATTTTGAAAAATAAATTTTTGATCAATCTGATGAGAGGACCCCGAAGAGGAGCGAGCCTTTTCTAATTTACTGCGGTATCGCTCTGCATAATCTTTTACAAGAAAAATATGTTTTGAGTCTTCAATGACTTTTCCTAAGGGGGTTTCCATGAGATGGGACGCAGCCTCATTACGATTACGCGCACCATCAAAAAACTCTGCATCATTCTCAAATTTTGTGCGTTTCATTAAGGCAAGCCGCTGCCCATGAATCTGCTCTTTTCTGTGAGACAAGCTTATCACTTCATGAGAGAGAGATTCTAAGTGCTCTTGGCTGAAACTCACTCCCAATGACATCCCCAGATGTTGAAGTTTTTCTTGAACCTTTGTTTGTAAATTTTGCTCGGGGGCATGAGGAATCTGTCCAGGATTATCCTGCTTTTTTTCTAATTTGCCTTTTGAAATTAAAGCATGTGTCTCATTAACGAGCTTATCCAAAGCAAAAACGCAGGATCGATTGGGCTTCTTGTCTTCTAAAAGAGACAGAGTTTTCTCTCGATGTATTGCAAAATCTTCTTTTACGGGCCCTAATGCTTTTTCAATAACTTCACAACGAGGCTTCCAAAGAGAAGAAAATGCCTCTTGCGCTTGGATGTACTTTTCAAGGACTGGAAGAGTCACACTCTTTTCTTGAAGGTGGGAAGAAGACTCATGAAAAAGCCCATAGAGATGCAAGGCTTCAAAATTCACGTCCCGTGTTTTAAGTTGGGTTTTTGTACAAATTCCCTGATATCCTTCCTGCTCTAAATGGGATAAAAGATTTGCCGCAAGCAGTGTTTTACCCCCTCCCCTCACCTCTTGGTAATGAGAGACCAACTGCCCCATCTGATGCTCATAGGCCTCTTTTTGCATTCGCCCATAATCATGACCAAATGAAACTTTGATAATCTCGCCGTAATTCTCTAAAATTGGTCCTGCAAGAGAAAGCTTCTTTTCTCGTAAGTTCTCCCATGTCTTATCTTTAGTGTGATCCATTTTAAAGATGCCAAGGTATCCCGAATGGCCTTTCCGCAAATGACTCTGAAGATGGATGAGCTCAACGTTTCGAGCTTGAATATCTTGAGGAAGTGATGTTGAGGGTAAGTTTTCTGATGATAAAGACGAGTACCCATTGACAACCTTGGCTAATTCTCGTGTCACCAGGCTAAGGGTTTGGGTGTTAGCGGCTTCTTTGAAGCTAATGTTATCTTTTTCTTGAAGATTTTGAGGCTCTTTTTTACGTTTATGCTTCTTCGTGCTCTCCTGTTTTCCAGTCTTTTCGAGAGCTTCTCTTGAAAAGAGCTTGTCCTCTGGGTTTATTTTTTCCTTACTTTCGTGAGAAGAATTCTTTGTCCATTCATTTAAGCTTACAATCTGATCATCCTGGAGAGTTGTTACTTTTTGAACAGCATGGGTTTTAATGATGTGCCATTCTTTAGCGGCTTCTTGATGCGCAACCCGATACTCGTTCAGGGACACAAAAGCTGACGAAAGCTCTTCCACAGTTTTAAAGGGCAAGCTTTCTCCACGCTTCATAAGCTCTAAACACCCCTGCTCAAATTTCAAGCGTGAAAAATCAATGCCTATGCTCTTTAAGATTCCGTAGAGGGGCTTATCCAGCTTATCTCCCTCTCCAACCATACCACGTAATTGATCCGCAAATTCTAAGCGTTTTTCAATGGTTTTTGCTAAACTGTGTTTTAAGGCCAGCTGACGAACTTCCCCAAAGACCGCATGTTTCAATAATTGCTCTTGTAAGACATCCGCTCTTTCAAGCAGGGGGCCATACTTTTCATAGAACTTAACAATCTTGAAAGCTAAAAAGTCTCTTTCTTTAGAGGCTTCCTCAAGGGCAGTTTTCAATGGGGAATCTCCCTTCTTGATAAGAGCTTCTTCGTTTTTCAAGGCCGCAGCAAACCGTCCACAATCTAAAGCTTGTTTTTTAAAGGCAAGAAGTTCATTAAAGGCCCCCCTCTCAATAGAGGTAAGTCTTTCAGAAAAGGCCTTTTGATGTTGGACTTTTATATAAGCTTGGCTATGTTTCTCAGCGGCCTTTAAAGAGGAAGGC
>JAIEOZ010000303.1 GCA_019750035.1 Alphaproteobacteria bacterium
GCTCCGTTTTCACGATGACCCCATCCATCTAAGATACATAATACAACAGCTTTAGCCATACTCACCTTCTTATTGTAAAATCGGATTCTAGAAAAATTCAGCTCTAAAAGCTAGAGGGATCTGGAAGACAGATTTTTATCCATGAGAAACACTGGTAAAACTACTCAACCCTATCTAAATTCAGGATGAACCCCATTTACAGAAGGTCGAGAGCCTGGTAAGGTTCAGCAAATAAACACTTTTTGCTAAAGCTTCATGAAACTTATCTCTTGTAATAGTAACCAACCCCTTGCGGAAGATATTGCTCGATATTTAAAAACGCCTTTAACAAAAGCGACCATTCGTCATTTTGCTGACAATGAAATTTTTGTTGAGATTTTAGAAAATGTCAGAGGCGAGGATGTTTTTGTCATTCAGTCAACAAGCTGGCCTGCAAACGATCACTTGATGGAACTTTTGATTACCATGGATGCCTTGAAAAGAGGGTCAGCAAGGCGTATTACGGCTTGTCTGCCTTACTTCGGCTACGCGCGCCAAGATCGAAAAACAGGACCTCGGTCCCCGATTTCTGCAAAGCTTGTGGCTGACATTTTGACAACGGCAGGGGCTAATCGAATTTTAACTTTAGATCTTCATGCTGGTCAAATCCAAGGGTTCTTTAATATACCTGTGGATAATCTTTTTGCGACACCCCTTTTGGGAAAGGACATTCAAGAAAATTTGCCTGCTGAGGGGCTTCTTGTTGTTTCGCCCGATGTGGGTGGTGTTGTGAGAGCGCGTAGCCTTGCGAAAAGGCTTTCTTGTGGACTTGCTCTCATTGATAAGCGACGAGAAAAACCAGGTGTTTCAGAAGTTATGAATGTCATTGGAGATGTAAAGGATTTACATTGTGTGATTACGGATGATATCATAGATTCTGCAGGAACGATCTGCAATGCAGCCCATGCTTTAATCGAATCAGGGGCGGCTTCCGTAAGAGCCTATGCGACACATGGCGTTTTTTCGTCGCCAGCCTTGGAACGCATTGAAATGTCTGCCCTGAAAGAAGTGGTTGTAACAGATAGCATTTTAGCCACGAATGAAGTTAAAAAATGCCAAAAAATTCGTCAAATTCCACTTGCCCACTTGTTTGGTGAAGCCATAGATCGTATTAATCATGAAAAATCTGTTTCAATTTTGTTTGATTAAGAGATATAACAGGTAGCAGAAACGAGGATTTAGACATCGGGAAGCATTTGAATCCTGTCCTAATTAAAGAGTCAGGTCTTTTTGATATCCCTTATTAAGGAGTTTTATTTATGACAACAACATTTCAACTTGATGTTCAGTTACGAGAAGGCACAGGTAAAGGGGCGTCTCGTGCCTTACGTCGTGGTGGTCGCATTCCTGCCGTTTTATATGGCGGAGAGGGCTCACCCATTCATTTTTCTTTGAACCCCATTAAATTACATAAGGAACTTCATCAGACCGGATTTATGTCAAAGGTTTTTGAATTTTCCTTAGGGGGAAAAAAAGAGACCGCTCTTGCCAGAGCTGTTCAATTTCACCCTGTAACGGATCTTCCTTTGCACTTGGATTTTCTTCGTGTTTCAAAGGATGGCAAAATCACGGTTGCGGTTCCACTGCACTTTATTAATGAAGCAAACTCTCCTGGTATTAAGCGCGGGGGTGTTTTAAATGTACTCCTCCATCATTTGGAAGTCGTTTCTGATATTGATCATATACCTTCCCACATTGATATTGATCTTACGAACCTTGAGATTCAAGATACGATCCACCTTGCGTCTATAAAACTACCTGAAGGTGTGATGGCAGCTCACCCAGAACGAGACCATGATATTGCGAACATTGTCGCTCCAACTGTTATGAAAAAAACAGGGGGTGAAGAAGAATCTTCCACAGAAACAACTGGAGGGGGAGAGGCGTAAGCTTCTTCTGATCCTTTTAAATGGTGTTGTATGAAGAGCAAAACAATGCAATGCCAACTTTAAGCTTTTTTCTCCTTTCATCCTTCGTGCAACGTGGGTTAAGTTATGTATCTTTTCGTGGGACTCGGGAATCCTGGGCTGGAATACCAGTATAACCGCCACAATGTGGGGTTTATGTGTTTGGACGAGATAAGAAAAAGTTATGGGTTCCCTTCTGATAAGACAAAGTTCTCGGGCTTCCTCACTGAAGGGTCTATAGATCATCAGAAAGTCTGCCTTTTCAAGCCCTTGACTTATATGAATCGATCAGGGCGAGCGGTGGCGGAAGCTGCGCGCTTTTTTAAAATTCCCTCTGATCATATTATTGTTTTCCATGATGACTTAGATTTAGCCCCAGGAAGGGTGCGTATCAAACAAGGCGGAGGGCATGGAGGGCATAATGGACTTAAAGATTTAGATGCTCATATGGGCGTTTCTTATTGGCGGATACGAATTGGGATTGGTCGTCCGCTTCATAAGGGAGCTGTAACGCCTTATGTTCTTTCTAATTTTACAAAGGAAGAGCAGGTGTGGCTCGCTCCTCTTTTGGCCGTATTAGCAGATGAGGTGAATCTCCTCTTTACATCCAATCCTGAGGATTATGTTGCAAAAGTGATGCAAATTCTTCCTCCTCTTCAACCCAAACTGGAGACATCTCATGGGATTTAAATGTGGTATTGTTGGCCTTCCTAACGTGGGTAAATCCACCCTTTTTAATGCGCTGACGGCCACAGCGGCTGCAGAAGCCGCTAATTATCCTTTCTGTACTATTGAACCAAATGTCGGACGCGTGGGCGTTCCGGATAAAAGACTCGATGACCTTGCGTCTATAGCGGGCTCTGGTAAAATTATACCCACCCAGCTTGAGTTTGTCGACATTGCTGGCCTCGTCCGGGGAGCAAGCCGAGGAGAGGGCCTAGGTAATAAGTTTTTAGGTCACATTCGAGAGGTTGATGCGATTGTTCATGTTGTCAGATGTTTTGAAAATTCCGATATTACGCATGTTGAAGGAGAAATTGATCCTTTAAGAGACATTGATGTTATTGAAACAGAACTTATGCTTGCAGATATGGAAAGTCTTGAAAAACGTTTGCCTGCTCTTGAAAAAAAAGTGCGCATAAAGGATCCTCAAGCCTTAATTCACTATCCCTTAATGGAAAGGGCTTTAGATCTTTTAAGGGAAGGGAAACCAGCTCGATTTGTTCAATGCTCTGTTGAAGAAAAAGAGGCACTTCAGCATCTACAACTTATTACAACCAAACCTATTTTATACGTTTGTAATGTGGCAGAA
>JAIEOZ010000181.1 GCA_019750035.1 Alphaproteobacteria bacterium
TGCGTAACCATCGTCGAGGGGCCTATGGAGAAAAAGAGGGATATGAAGGCCTTGAAGTGATGCCTGTTCCGCTGGAAGAAAAAGATTGTCCTTGCCCGACCCTTCTCAAAGCTTGTCGGCAGGCTTGGGACAAATCCTTAGAGTTAGGGAAAAAATATGGATATCGCAACGCCCAAGCGACTTGTATTGCCCCAACGGGAACTATTGGCTTGGTGATGGACTGTGATACCACAGGCATTGAACCTGATTTTGCAATGGTAAAGTTTAAAAAGCTTGCGGGGGGTGGATACTTTAAAATCATTAATCGTCTTGTTCCTCAGGCTCTTCAGGTTTTAGGGTATACTTCAAAGCAGATTGAAGACATTATTCAACATGCGGTAGGACAGGGAAGTCTTGAAGACGCTCCAGGGGTTAGCTTTAAAGCTTTGCAGGACAAAGGTTTTACGGATCGTGAAATTGATCTTTTGAAAGACAGCCTAAAATCTGCCTTTGATATTAAGTTTGTTTTCAATCGGTGGACCTTGGGAGATGACTTTTGCAAGAAGGTGCTGAAGTTAACGGAGGCACAACTTAATAACGTGCGATTTGATCTCTTGACTCACTTAGGCTTTAAGCAAGATGAAATTGAAAGCGCTAATGTGTATTGTTGTGGGGCAATGACCGTTGAGGGTGCTCCCCATTTGAAAAAGGAGCACTTATCGGTTTTTGATTGTGCAAATCCTTGTGGTCGAACGGGAAAACGCTATCTTTCCGTTGAAAGTCATATTCGGATGATGGCTGCTGTTCAACCCTTTATTTCAGGCGCTATTTCTAAAACCATTAATATGCCAAATTCAGCAACGATTGAAGACTGCAAAGAAGCGTATCTTCTGTCTTGGCGGATGGCTTTAAAAGCGAATGCTCTTTATCGAGATGGATCAAAACTTTCTCAACCGTTAAATGCGTCTTTGTTGGGAGAAGAGGTTGCAGACACTCTTTCTGAAATGGCTTCTCCTGAAAAAGCAAAGGTTGTGGCAGAGAAGGCCGTTGAACGCGTTGTTGAACGATTTATCCATCGTGCCCAACGACAAAAATTGCCCAATCGTCGCAAAGGATACACTCAAAAAGCTGTGGTGGGTGGACACAAGGTTTACTTACGCACCGGAGAATATGACGAAGGAAGCTTAGGAGAAATTTTTATTGATATGCACAAGGAGGGAGCTTCCTTTCGGAGTTTGATGCACAATTTTGCCATGGCAATTTCCATTGGATTGCAATATGGCGTTCCGTTGGAAGAATTTGTAGATGCATTTGTCTTTACTCGCTTTGAACCATCAGGTCCTGTTTCAGGAAATGATACCATTAAAATGGCGACCTCGATCCTTGATTATATTTTCCGTGAGTTAGCCATTTCTTATATGGGTCGAACGGATCTGGCTCATGCAGAACCCGTTGATCTGCGTCCAGATACTATTGGTCGTATTGAAGCGGAGAAAGGGGCTCTCGTTAATAAAAGTAAGAAAAAAGGAGAAATCGTCAATAGCTTGATGAGTAATGGGTATGTGCGCAATAATGTATTTGTGATATCTCCCGCCAATCACGATCAAGATGCTTATTTGCTTCACGAAGCGACAGGGACAGAATCTGTAAAACCCTTAATGGGGTCAGCCGTTATTACGGAAGTGGAAGTTACGGAAATGGAAGAGCGTCGTTTTCAAGCTCGTCTAAAAGGGTATGCTGGGGATGCTTGCACTGACTGTGGAAACTTCACTCTTGTTCGTAATGGAACGTGCTTTAAATGTGACACCTGTGGTTGCACAACCGGGTGCTCTTAAGATATAGACAAACCTGCTTTTATTATTAATAGTACCATTTACAAAAAATAATTAAGAACAAGTGCTAATTCTAGATTGCTTCGCTCCGCTCGCAATGACGAGTTTTTATATTGAAAAAGGTTCGTCATTGCACGGAGGGACGAAATCCCGACAAAGTAATCCAGAAATGTAATGTTAAATTACGGTGCTTGCATAAGTCTTTGAATCAAAATTGAACTATGCATATCTATGACCATTTTTTCAAATGAGAAAGATAAATAATTATGGCGTCTGTAAAAATAAAAAATACTATAGTAATTCATAATAAAACAATCTTTTCTTTTTTTTGGCAGCACATAAAGCCATATAAATGGCTTTATCTTATTATGTTATTAGCTCCTGTTATTAGTAGCTTTTATCCTTTTGCTTATAACTATGCCATAAAGTTATTTCTTGATGTCATGGCAACACAAAGCCCCTTAACCTATCAAGCGATTCTTTTCCCGATTATTTTATTTATTGCGGCGCAGTTCATCTTAGATTTTGTGTGGAGAATAAGTAATATAGCAGAATGGAAGGCAGAACCTTATGTGAGACGGTCAATTCTTCTAAAATCATACGATTATGTACAACATCATTCTTATTTGTTTTTTCAAGATAATTTTACGGGCACGATGAGTAGTAAACTAAAGGGTCTGCTTGATGGATATGATAAGTTTTGGGCTGAGATGCATCATGGTCTTATGTCAAAAATTCTTAAGAGCATTGTCAATCTTTGTGCCCTTTCAATTGTTAGTTTTAATCTTGGTATATTTGTTTTGATCTGGGCTGCAATCTATGTTCCCACAATGTATATACTTTCCCTTAGATTGAACCAGCTCTCCTTTGAGGAAACAGAAAGTAGGCACGCCCTCATCGGGCAAATCTCAGATAAAATCACAAATATTATTTCCCTTTTCTCTTTTGCTTCACGAAAGAGAGAACTTAAATCTTTGGATAACCAGATCTCGCATGATTTTATTCCAAAGCAAGTTCGGGTTTATAAATGCGATTTTAAAATTCAAATCATTGGAGGTCTCCTTTATCTGATTATGTTTGGATTTATTCTATTTTATATGATCCACTTAAGGATGATGGGGGTGATTTCCATTGGAGACTTTGCCTTTGTGTTTGGCATTGCTTTGGTGGTAGCAGATGACATTTGGCATGCAACAATCTCTTTGCAAGAGTTTTCCCGAGCGATGGGCGATTTAAAAAGCTCTCTCTCTATTTTAAATATTCCTCACGAGAATTTAGATCAGAAAAATGCGCAGTCTCTTATCCTTAAAAATCCAAAAATTGAATTTAAAAATGTTAGTTTTGGATACGCTGACAAAGACTCTGTTTTCAAAGATCTTAATCTTATTGTGAATCCAGGTGAAAAGGTTGGGTTGGTGGGACATTCAGGGGCTGGAAAGTCCTCTTTGATTAA
>JAIEOZ010000140.1 GCA_019750035.1 Alphaproteobacteria bacterium
TGAAAAATCCTAAAGGTTCCAAATCTCGTAATTGTGATCTTATGTCCTTGGTGAAGCTCTCTCTGAATAGATCGAAGCAGCCCCTCAAGAGCATGGGCCGTATCCGCTTTAGAAAGACCGGTTTCTTTAGAAACTTCAGTGATCAACCTTGCTTTAGTCATGGTCTTTTTAGCTTCAGATTTTTTCATGAGAGAGGCTCCTTCTCTGTTTGTATTCCATAAAATACCCTAAAAAATATTCCTCTAATAGGGCTTCATCCACAGGATGCGCACTTATGCGCTCTTAAAAATATCGCGCGTGCTTAACGGCCACGGGCGTTGTGAAAAAACAGGGAGAACAAGATAAAAATCAATATTTATCTAGAATTTAATTAACACGCCAGCTAGCTCGGCAGCTTGCTTAAGAGAGTTATCGAAAGTTGCAAGGGGCAAGGAACGGCGAAGAGATAATTCTAAATAACTGGCATCATATAGTGTCAAATTATAGCGTGCTGCTAGTTCCATTGTTTCTAGCCAAGCATGATCAGAGGTCATCGCATCAATGGCGATAGGAAGCTCGGCGAGAATATGGATGGCTTTTTGCCGCTGCTCCAATGTAATCCGCTTTTTTCGTTCAGCGATAAGAAGGACATTACCGACCTCCAATGACCAGAGTGAAGGAACAATCGCTCCATGTTCAGTAACTTGGTCAAGTAGATTAAGGCCAAAAGACTCATCTGGCATAAGCCAAGAGACAGTCACAGAACAATCGAGGACGAAAATAGTCAAGAAGCTCTCCCTATGTCTCGATAACCCTTCCATTCATCCCAATGAAAGGGACCAAGCTGCATCTCTTTAGCGAGAGCACGAAGACGTGTTGCTGCATCTTGTGCCGATTTTAAATCATGATTAGCATCTGCTGGAACAAGCTTTGCAACTGGTTTTCCGCGTCTGGTAATGAAAATTTCTTCCCCATGCATTGCCCGTTCAATAAGTTGTGAAAAGTGTGTTTTTGCTTCAAAAGACCCCACAGAATTTTGTCTAAGCATCCTTATATATCCTAACTAGTTTTCTTTCTAGTTTATAATGAGTAGCTTTTTTTTGTCAAACATTTTTTTGCCGTCGGCATGACCGCATGACACGATTACGTTAAATGCGCCTTTAGAAATTCTTCATGACACTTTCGTTCGCTTTCCTCCATGCTTTTTATGAGAAGCAGGATGAAGGGGAGTTTATTATGGAGAAAATTAGCGAGCGAGCGAAAGAAAGCAAAGGATGTCTTGGAAATTTATTACCAAGCGCGCTTATACGTTGCCTCTGGCAACGGTGCTTAGTCACATGCGACCTAGACCACCATATGACCTCGAGAAGATTTTTTATCAGGCACGACCTTAACCAAAAACGCTGATGCTAGTCGAATTTTCCGTTTTCTTGTGCCGGTTTTTTAAAAAATGATCTCTTCAAGTTTTTAGAGATTTTAGAAAAATATAAGGGGGAATGAAGAAAGAGGGTTGTAAAAAAGAGAAAGCCTTTGTACTTTTTGATTCCTTGTAAAAAATAAAAAAAACAAAAGCTCCTCTGAGATGAAGAATAAGAAAAACACCAGAAACAGTCAAGACCAAAAAGAGCAAAGCTTCAATGACTTCCTCTATGACTATAAAAAGTCAGGGAAACTAAGGGATTGGGACCAACGCAAGACTATGGCGAATGCAGTTGCCAAGGCCTGTTCTGAGATTCCAGGACTTGAGAAATACTCCCCAAGGATATGGGAATGTGGCAAGAATCTTGGCTTTAAAGCCTGCATACTCCTTGATCATGGGAAAAAACTCAAACGCGCTAACTTCTGCCACTACCGCCTATGCCCTATGTGCCAACCCAGAAAAGCCAGCAAAGTCAGAAACGAAGTCTATGAACTCGCCAAAGCCCATCTCGAAAAATTTCCAGAGGACGTCCCCCTTCTCCTGACTTTAACGGCTCCCAATATCACGGGAGAGTTGATCGGAAAAGAAATTGATGATCACATGAAAGCCTTTGAAAGACTCATAAAACGTAAGGTCGTCAAGGAAATGAACCGCTCTTGGTTTAAAGCCCTAGAGATTACAAAAAATCAAGAGCGTAATGATTTTCACCCCCATTTTCATGTGTTATTGATGGTCTCTCCTGAGTACTTCCATAAAAACAGTCCACTCTACATCACTCACGAAAAATGGCTCAAACTCTGGCAAGAAGCTAAGAGAGACCCCTCTATTACTCAGGTTGATATCCGAGCCATTAAAGATACGGGTGAAGGAAAATTAGAGGCCATCATTGCAGAAGTTGCCAAATACGCAACGAAACCTTCTTCCTATATTATTAAGGATAAAAACGGAAAACGAGTCATCGATAAGAAAGCTTTAGAAGATCTTCACTACGGTCTTAGGGGCAGAAGAACCATCGGATACGGAGGGTATTTCAAGAAGGTTCGGAAAGAAATAAAGCTGCTTAAGCTTGAAAAAGCAGCAGCAGAAGACGCAGAAAGACTTAATGAAGACGGAACGCTTAAGGAAGAAAAACCAGAGCTTTGCAAGGTATGCCATCAACCTATGGTAGATGAAAACTATAGCTACCATGATAAAATCGAAAGATATTTCAGAAACAGGCAACATGACCATGGTCCTTCCCCCTGAGTTTAGGGTGGATATTCACTCTAAACTCAAAACCCCAATCTCAGAGACTCCAAAAAAGGTCAAAAAAAAGACCTAAAGGGAGCCCCTGTCCTTTACTTTTTTCCATTATTTTTATAAAAACCCCAGCAAATCTGCCAAAAATTTAACACTCTTCCCCCATTTTTCCTCTATTTCCAAGATCACACCATTTCTATAAGGTCAAAATCTCCTCTCTTGCAAAGAGCAACGTCTTTCAAAAACGACGCCATCCGAATTCTTCCCTTCAAAAACCACCCCAAAAATCAAAAACATCTCTTTGAAGGTCTAAAACCCCCCTCAAAAGTCCATTTTTTCAACTTTTATCAAAACAAAGAAATCCAGTGTTTGAGCCATTTTTGAGGAATAAAATTCTTGTTGTTGCTATTTAATCAAGATAAATAGTCGACCCTAAAAAAAACCGAATCTCCCCCCCCAAAGGGGTAAGTGCCTTCATTGTCGCTATGCGCGTCAAGGGTACGCAAGCAAAGCTTGCCCCCTACGGGTCCCTTGACCCGCGCGACAACTCCGGCCTGATCTCACCATCGATTCAAGGATGAAAAGGTTCATCCTTGAACCTTCCTCTAAAAAGATTATTTTTGGAAATCGTCTT
>JAIEOZ010000118.1 GCA_019750035.1 Alphaproteobacteria bacterium
TTACGCCATAGCTTTGCCACCCATCTTTTAGAAGGCGGCGGAAATTTAAGACATATTCAAGAACTCTTAGGACATGCCTCCTTAAGTTCAACGCAAATCTACACTGATTTGACTCAAGATGCATTGTACAAGGCCTATCAAAACGCTCATCCCCGATCAAAAACCACCAGTGAATAAGGCTTATGACAATCCATTGTTACTGAGATAGTCCGCAGATTAAAATCTGCGTTTCATTTCCCAGTCTTAATCTTCCGAACAAAGCCCGTGGACTCTGCACTCCCTGTCATCGGATACTGCCCGAGTAACGTCTCTTGCCATGTCCGCACCTTTTGGAAGTACACAGAATTATATTCATCAGGAAGTAATCTTCTACCCTCTTCAAAGTACTCTGGAAAACGATCCCGTATCACCGCAAGTTTTTGTAGAAAAGAGAGACGAGCACTATTTGGTGGTAGCACAACTGGGCCATCATTCTTTTTTATTTGCTTTATTCTTTTTTTAGAAAGAAAATAAGGAGATTCCTCAAGAATTCCACCATTAACTTGATCATACCCTATAGCAAAAAAATCATGACGTTGGGGAGAACTAGAACTAGAACTAGAACTAGGACCAGGGCTAGAACTAGAGCTAGGACTGGGGCTAGAACTATCGCAAGGAACCCATAAGTAATCAAAGGGTGTGCGATGAGCAGCCCCTATAAAACATTCAAAGAGGTCTAAATCACTCTTAAAGAACACTGGACGTCCGAATTTTTCAGGATGAGAGGCCATCTCTCTTAAGAGCTTTTCCTGTAATTTAGAGGGATCTATCGTAAACTCCACCCCCCATCCAAGCATGTCTGACCCTTCAGGAATTTTGATACGGGCGGGAGATTGATTGGAAAGTGCATCTTCAATAAAATACTGACGGAGCTGAAATTGGGTGTTCCTTTCGTATATTAGCTTTGTAGGAGGGAGTGTTGGTGCCTCAAAGGTATCTCGGGCAACCCGAGAAGCAGCAAGCTCATAAATAGCTTGAGACAAGTGGTACCCTCTCTCAAGAAGGCTACCACTCGATTCCGAGACTGGTATAGGTTCTTTAATGACAACTCTAATATTATTGTCCAAAATACCTATATAAAGATAAGGGTTGTTGCTGGTAATGCCTTTAAACCCTTTTAATCTTAAATATTTTGTATAAGACATCTTTACATTGAGAGGAGCTGCGAGGAGATCTTGAGCATGAACAGCGTCAAACTGATCGTTTGTTTTAAGGACAGGGTTTTTAGCCGCTTCTATTATCTTAAATAGAGCTTTGTCTTTGCGAGTTATCCGAAGCTGAGGAATTGAATGTCGGTCGGAGTCCTTTCCATCTGCCCTTGAACTTGAAGCTACATTCCCAGCAATGAGTGAAGGGGCGGACCCAAACAAAAAAACTGAAGAAAGCAAGGAAAAACAAACTTGACGATAGATCATACTGCTAACCTTTCAAACAACATTCTAAAATAATATGATTTTAACAATTGAATTCAATATAATCAACGTTAAGTTTTGAAAAATTGCCTCACCACCTCGTTCTGCGAACAAAATTTTGAGAGAAAAGACGTCTAGGATTTCTCTTTGTCAATCAGCTAAGACACGCAAGCGAAGAGCCAGAGCAAGAATCTATTCCGAAGGAATGAAAAGACAAAAGTATTTTTGGCCATTTAAACCAAATTTATTTTGTTTTTCACTATTTTATGATTTAATGTTTTAAGATTATTTTGAGAATGATCTTTTGAGCTCAGAAGAGCGAGGGAAAGTTTCTGAAATGATCATAGGCAGGTTAAGAATTAAAAAAATCGAAGAAAGCGATCATAAGCTAGCCCCTTTCTTGTTTTTTTCTTGATACGAAATCTGTCAATTTAAGAAGGAGGAAAGATTTTTTCAGCATCTCTTTCCAATTTCCATCGTGTTGCAACACAAAAAATAATTAAGGCCACTTTTCGATCCCGGGATCATCTTATGAATAAAAGAGAAAAAAACAAGACCTGACAAAATGACTTAAGCATTTTAAGCAACCCTCTGTACCCATTGAACGTGAAGCGACCCTGTTCTATACAACGCGAACTATGGAATAGGAAGCAAGCTAATTGTGAAAAAACAAATACATATTCGTCATTGCGAAGCACCGAAGGTGCTGAAGCAATCCAGAAAATGCTTAATTCACACACTCTCTCTGCTTCGCTCCACTTGCAATGACGAATATCTTTGTTTTTCAATATATTGAATCATTTTTAATCCATAATTCGGGTTTACAGAATACCTAGTGCCCTGTAAACGTACATATTTTCATTTTGATGGGGGACAAACTGATGGATGATAAGATCTTCTCTTGATTTCTCGATCAATACAGGTCATGAATAATTTAAATTTATAAAATGGGTTAATGATGCAGCTTCAAGATAACCATTCTCTCGGAACAAGGCTTTTTATTTTAAGAGCTCTCAGAAATCCTCGCCAGCTTGGAGCTGTGGCCCCAAGTTCGCGTCACTTAGGCGCTCTTTTGGCACGCCATGCGACCATTGATGATAGTTCTCCCATCGTTGAGTTGGGTGGGGGCACGGGAGCCCTTACACGAGCCCTTATCAAAGCAGGCATTGCTCCTTCGCGGATTTATGTCATTGAACTGGATTCAACCCTTGCAGACTACTTAAAAACTGCCCTTCCTCACGTCAATATCATTCACGGCAATGCAACCGAGCTTAACAAAATTCTTCCCCCAGAAATTCTTGGTAAAGTTCCAAGGATTGTTTCTGGCCTTCCGATGATCAATATGCCAGAGCCCATTCGCCGGAAAATTTTAGACAGCTGCTTTGAAATTATGACGCCAGGAGGAGCCTACATTCAGTATACTTATTCTCCTCGATCTTCAATCGATGCGGGAGCCTATCAATTAACGAAAAAGCGCTTGGGAACAATTTTTCTTAATCTTCCCCCAGCGACCGTTTGGCAATATACAAAAGAGTAAGTGAGTTAGGCTCCATGAACAAAATTTTGTGAGATCAACTCATAAAATTCAGCTGTGTCATCTTGACACCTAGGTGAATTTTATTAGATCTCACTCATAAGATAGCCTTTTTTTCTCTGCTCTTAAATTTTGTTCACAGAACGCTATACTATACCCATTGAACTTGAAGATACCATGTTTCATACCAATGTGTGTCATTCCCACGCAGACGCACTGGTGTCCGGGGAAAATATAAGAAGGGCATGAAAAAGGTGAGTTGAAACAAGAGCAATAAAGAAACCTGCCA
>JAIEOZ010000177.1 GCA_019750035.1 Alphaproteobacteria bacterium
AAAAAATTAAACTTTATTCTCTTTAAAATTCTGAGAGCTTCTCCCATATAAAAGTTGATGTCAGCGTCCTATCGATTTAGGGTATGATCATGGTTGAGTCTTTTTTACATCTGGAAACCACGCAGACCCCCCAAGAGCATATTGCAGCTCTAGATTTAGGGACAAATTCTTGTCGCTTACTGATTGCAGCTCTCTCTCCCGAAGGCTATCAGGTCGTTGATTCTTTTGTGAGAGTCATTCGTCTTGGAGATGAACTGGCCACGAAAGGACATATTTCCACAGAAGCGACACGAAGAGCTGTGAACGCCCTTACCATATGTGCTGAAAAAATAAAAACTTATCCCCTTAAGCGGAGTCGATATATAGCCACAGCTGCCTGCCGAGATGCCTCAAATCGTGACATTTTTTTAAAAGAAATTCACGCATGCACAGGACTTGAGCTTGAAGTGATCTCCACAGCTGAAGAAGCACGCCTTGCGATTATGGGATGTGCTGATATCTTTGATTCTAGCACTCGCTACGCCATTACTTTTGATATCGGAGGAGGCAGCACGGAAGTCATGTGGCTCGAAATTCTTCCTCACAAACTTCCTGAAATTATTGCCTGGACATCCCTTCCTTTAGGCGTAGTCACCGTGGGTGAAACCTTACGGCAGGAACCCAACCCAACCCTTTTTCTTAATAAAATCCGGAAGGCTGTCGCTAAGGAAATAAAATCTTTTAGCGACAAAGCTTATATTTACCCCCAGCTTAGGAAAAAAAACGTCCAACTCATTGGAACAAGAGGAACAGTCACAACCTTAGCCTCTCTTTATATGAATCTCGATCGATATGACCACGCCCAAGTACATGGATTACAATTGACACCTGAAATGATTAAGAAAACGATTTCAAATCTTTATAGTATGACTCCTGAGAGTCGTTTGATGCACCCTTCTATTGGCCCGATGAGGTCCGAGTTAGTAATGGGGGGGATGGCTATTTTTGAAGGTATTTATGATGTATTTCCCATTAATCCTCTGTATGTTGCTGATCGAGGGGTTCGTGAAGGAATTCTTTTAGATTTGATACAGCCATGACTCAAAAAACATCTGCAGGACGTCCTTTATGTGTGCGTTTAAAAACAGCACGGGGTCGGAAAATTTCTTCTCAACGATGGTTAACCCGTCAGTTGAACGATCCTTATGTACAAAAGGCCAAAGACGCTGGATATCGTTCACGCGCCGCTTTTAAACTTATTGAAATTGATCAAAAGTTCAAAATCTTAAAGACAAGTGCCCATGTTGTTGACTTGGGAGCTGCACCTGGCGGATGGACTCAAGTCGCTCTTGAACGTGTAGGGTCTAAGGGTCATGTCATTGGGATTGATTTAAATCCTATGGAACCCATTGCAGAAGCTCACTTAATTTGTGGAGATTTTTGTGATCCCCTCATCCTTGAGGAATTAAAAGCCGTCCTCAAAGGCCCAGTCCATGTGGTCTTAAGTGATATGGCTGCCCCAAGCACAGGTCACACTCAAACAGATCACATACGCATTATGGCGCTAGCTGAAGAAGCTTTTATTTTTGCTCAGGAAGTCCTACACTCAGGTGGCACTTTTGTTGTAAAAGTGTTGCGTGGCGGCACTGAAAAAGAGCTTTTACTCCTTTTGAAGAAACATTTCGAAAAAGTGACCCATTTCAAACCTTCAGCCAGCCGAGCTGACTCAGCAGAAATGTATGTTGTTGCTATAGGATTTCGCCCATGAAAGAATCGGCCCGACTAACAAGTACAATTGAAATTTTAACTCTCCAAGAGAGTGATAAAAAACCTTTAGATCAAGTATGCCATGGGTATTTTAAAACCCGCCGTTATATCGGAGCGAAGGATCGTCAAGCCATTGCAGCTTATGTCTATGGTATCACACGCCATCGAGCCTCTTGCGATTGGTGGGCCCTTGAAAGGGGACTTTCTCCCCTTTTGATGAATCCTCTTAATGCTGCACGAATTCGCCTACTTGCCTATTTATGGCTTTTTGAAAAAACACCACGAGATAAGATAGGTATCTTGTTTTCAGGTGAACAGTATGCCCCTTCCCGTCTCTCAGATAAAGAAAGAGCTATTTTCGAATGCCTTCCCGATCTTAAAAGTCTTCCTCCTTGGATTGAGGGAGAATTTCCCGAATGGCTCTTTCCTTTCCTAAAACGTCGATTTGGAGAGAATTTAAAGAGTGAAATGTTAACTTTTCTCGATCAAGCCCCTCTTGATCTAAGAGTGAATACCCTTAAAACCACGCGAGAGGAAGCCCTTGCAAACTTAGAAAAAACGGGCCTTTCTGTTGTGCTAATGAACTTATCTCCCTGGGGCTTGCGAATCAAGGATAGGCAGAATATTACACAAACGGTTGCCTTCCAAGACGGCTTTGTTGAAATCCAAGATGAAGGCTCTCAACTTGTCGTAAACATAATGGACGTTCATCCAGGTCAAGCCATCTTAGACCTTTGCGCAGGAGCTGGGGGAAAGACATTGGCTTTTGCGGCTCTACTCGAAAACAAGGGACGTGTTGTGGCAACAGACACAGCGGCATGGCGTCTAAAACGAACCAAAGAACGTCTTAAGAGAGCTGGGGCTTTTAATGTGGAATTACGCGAAATCACAGGGACTCAGGATAAATGGCTTAAGCGGCAAAAAGAACGATTTGATCGGGTTCTGGTAGATGCGCCTTGCTCAGGAAGTGGGACATGGAGACGGAATCCGGATCAAAAATGGAACATTACAGCTCAAGATATTCAAGAACTGTCCGACCTTCAAAAAAAATTATTGGATTCAGCCGCTCCCCTCGTCAAACTTGACGGATATCTTGTTTACGCCACCTGTTCTTTGCTATGCGAGGAAAATGAGGATGTTGCTCACGCATTTCTTGAGAAAAATCTTAACTTCTCTTTAGAATCCTGCGGCCTCAACGAGAGTCCTTTTTTATCTTTAACGCCCCATCAAAATGGAACGGATGGATTTTTTGCAGCCAAGTTTAAAAAGAACACTCTTTAAGAGATAAAAAACCCACCGTTGAAGATGAGTTTTTTCAGTTTTAAATAGGAAAATGAATAGCCACACCAAGGAGAAACTGGCGGAGGGGATGGGATTCGAACCCACGATACGACTTTCGTCATATAACGGTTTAGCAAACGCTTAAAACGTTTAACTGACAGCAAAAGACAATAAACTATAGTATTTCCTTATATATTTAATAGACATTTATCGAGGAGGTTATGAAGATTATCATAAGCTTGCTGAATAAGGG
>JAIEOZ010000191.1 GCA_019750035.1 Alphaproteobacteria bacterium
ATTTTTTTTGATGTTTTCTTAAAACGCGAATTATGGGTTAGAAAGTGAGATAATTATGAAAAAACAAACATATATTCGTCATTGTGGAGCACCGAAGGTGCTGAAGCAAAAAACGCTTAATGTGCACACACTCTGGATTGCTTCGCTCCGCTCGCAATGACAAATATCTTTATTTTTCAATATATTACATTATTTTTAATCCATAATTCGGGTTTTAACATTTAGGATCGAGTTGAAAGAGAAGGGGCTTGTGAGCGACCCCTTGAGCTTTGGGAGACAACTCAAATCATAGACTATTTGAGAGAAGTTTACTTTCTGTACTTTCCTGAGGAACCTCTATCCTCAAGCAAAAAATTGTTTTAAAAAATCATGGACAAATCTACATGATACTCCTTACGAATGAAGGTGTCGTTATTAATGAAGGAAACCAAAGGAATTAATGGTTCTAAGAAACGCTTGTCAGACGGAAATATTTTTCTTATTATTTAGGTGTTTCAAGGGAGTGTCAGATGAAATTTATCCTTAAATGTTTGTTTTTATTTTTTGTGATGATGGGTAATGGACAGGGTGATAAGGCAGTGGCGGCACCCAAGTCCTTGCCAGAAATGTGCCTGGGACGTTCTACGGCTCCTGTTGTTGTCATTAATTATTCCTCTCTTACGTGTACTCATTGTGCTCAATTTCATGTCGCTGTTCTGCCCCAAATTCAGAAAAATTATATTGACCCTGGCTATGTTCGCATTATTTTTCGCGATTATCCTGGAGACCAGATCAGTTTACAAGCGCACCAACTAGCCTGGTGTAGAGGAGAAATAAAATACTTAGATTTTGTAAGGCTTCTTTATTCAACTCAAGAAAAATGGTTAACAGCGCCTGACCCTGTTGCGGCTCTTAAAGCCATTGCGCTGCAAAATGGGATTACCACTCAGCAATTCGAGGCTTGTGTGAAAGATCAAGAGCTTTTGGAGAAAATCGTTAACGTGCGCCTTGAAGGTCAGAAAAAATATAATATTACCGCAACGCCAACAATTATTATTAATAGCAAAATTTACCCTCGAACTCTGACTTTTCAAGAATTTGAAGAGATTGTAAGGCCTCTTCTTGCCCCTATTCGGGAAAAGAATAAAACGAGTAACAGTTGATTCTCTTTTGTAGACCTATTATATAGGGCAATTGAGAAGGGATTAAATATGGCCATGTCTTCAAATCAAATTCAGACGTTTTTATGTCAGGCTTTTCCGGATGCTCTTGTTGAGCTTAAAGATTTAGCTGGAGATAATGATCACTTTGCGGCTACCATTACCACAAAGGCATTTCTTGGAAAAACGCGCATTCAACAACATCAAATGGTATATGAAGCTCTTCAAGGTCATATGGGAACGAAGCTTCATGCCCTCTCTCTTAAAACCCAAGTTCCTATGGAGTAAACATGGCTGACATTCTGGATCAAATACGTAATGATATAGCTTCTCATGAGGTTGTTCTTTATATGAAGGGCAACGAAAAATTTCCTCAGTGTGGTTTTTCCGCAGCTGTTGTCCAAATCTTAAAGGCTCTTGCTGTTGAATTTAAAGCCATTGATGTCTTGCAAGACGCTGAGCTAAGGGAAGAAATTAAGGCGTTTGCCAACTGGCCAACAATTCCGCAGCTTTATATTAAAGGTGAATTTGTTGGAGGATGTGATATTGCGCGGGAAATGTACCAAACAGGTGAGCTTCAGGTTCTTCTTGCGGAAAAAGGGATAGCTTGCGCTGCGTAGGCTTAGATAACTTTTTCATTGGAAATATAGGGGGCATGGAAAGAGATAAAGTCGTTTTGCGGTATCTAGTTAGGCTTATGGATTAAGACGTGTGGGAAAAAAAGGAATATCCACGAAGAAGGTTCGTTGCACTTTTTTCTTTCTTCATTGGGATTGGGGTAGGGCTTATTCTTTACTCGACTTTTAATGAGCACTGGCAAGACGCTTCCCCCCCAAAGAAGTCTATTCCTGTCTGCTTTAGCCCTGAGGGGCATTGTACCAATCACATAATTACTGCCATTGAAGACGCTAAGGCTTCTATCTTTGTGATGTCGTACGCGTTTACCTCTCTTCCTATTGCTCAAGCTTTGGTTGAGGCTTTTGAGCGGGGCGTCAATGTAAAAGTTCTTATTGATAAATCCCAGCTGAATGGAAAGTATTCTCAACTTTCTTTTCTCTCTCAAAAGGGTATTCCCCTCTTCATTGATCCCGCCATTGGGATTGCTCACAATAAAACGATGATTATTGATGATAGGTTTGTTTTAACTGGATCCTTTAACTGGACAGCGGCTGCCGAATCTAGAAATGCAGAAAATATTCTTTTTATCGAAGATCCTTCCCTCGCTCAAACCTATAAGGAAAATTGGGAAAAAAGAGTTAGTCGGGCTAAACGCTTTTCAAGTGTATTTCTTCCTCCTCTTAAAAGAGTTGAAAGTGCTTGCATTGAGATAGAGAAGAAAGTGTTCTGGTAAACTTAAATTACGGTATTGGTATAATATAGCAATGAAATGCTAATTTTTTGGCAACCGATTTTTTATCTGAAATAATTTTGTGAGGATGAATTTCTTGACAAAAAAGGAAGTCAGGTCCATAGTTCCCCTCGAAATCATCACGCCAGTCCACGCGTTGCGCGCACTGGCGTATTTTCGTTAGGGTAAAAGCTATGTTTGATGGATTAGCGGGCCGGTTGGGCTCAATCATCGATAAAATAAAAGGACGCAGTGTCTTAACCGAAGCTGACGTTAAGTCGGCTTTGCGCGAAGTGCGGGTAGCCCTTTTAGAAGCGGATGTTGCTCTTCCCATTGTTAAGGATTTTATTGCACACGTGCAAGAAAAAGCGATTGGGCAAGATGTGTTGCGAAGCATTAGCGCAGGGCAACTGGTCGTAAAAATTGTTCACGATGCGCTTGTTGACTTCTTGGGTCAAGAAGTGGTGGACATTGAGCTTAATGCTGTTCCTCCCGTTGTTATTTTGATGGTAGGGTTGCAAGGCTCAGGTAAAACCTCAATGACCGCCAAACTTGGTAACTATTTGGCGAAAAAGCAAAAACGTAAGGTTTTGATGGCGTCCTTGGATGTGTATCGACCGGCAGCACGAGAACAGCTGCAAACCCTCGGGCAGCAATGTGATGTCAAGACGCTTGAAATTGTGACTGAAGAAAAGCCGCTGGCGATTACCAAACGCGCTCTTCAACAAGCCCGCCTTGAAGGATATGACGTTTTAATCTTAGATACAGCCGGTCGATTACATATCGATCAGCAATTGATGGATGAAGTCGTTGC
>JAIEOZ010000251.1 GCA_019750035.1 Alphaproteobacteria bacterium
GCGCGGGGATGACACTGAGGAGATTGATGAGATTTATGTTTTCTTTCAATAGATTATAAAAAGTGACGGGTACTAAACTGATATCTATGAATATAAAGTACTTATTTGTTATATGTGAATAAGTCTTTTAAGCAACGGCCTTTTGCGAAAGAGAGGTCAAGGCGGTAACAATGGAATCAACAGTATCTCTGGCAAGCTTTTGCCCCTTACCTTCAGCCATAATTCGAATCAAAGGTTCGGTGCCGGAAGGGCGAACAAGAAGACGACCATTTTTCCCAAGCTTTTTGCGAGCGTCTTCGAAAATATTTTCGACACCTGGCATTTTGAGGATGGAAGAAGGCAGCCGCACATTTCTTAAAACTTGAGGGAGAGGAGTAAAGAGTTTGAGTACACGACTTGCAGGTTGTTGTTTTAAAATCAGAACCGAAAGAATTTGAAGCGCTGTTAAAAGGCCATCTCCTGCGGTTGCATAGTCAGATAAAATAATATGGCCTGATTGTTCTCCCCCCACATTATAATTCTTATCTCGCATTGTCTCGGATACATAACGATCGCCTACAGATGTTCGAATAATAGAAAGGCCGTTTTTTTCTAAATATTGTTCAAGTCCTAAGCTAGACATTAATGTTGTGACAAGTCCTTTACCTTTTAAAAGTCCGCGCTCCTGCCAATTCATGGCAATAACGGCCATGATTTGGTCCCCATCAATGACTTGCCCACGCTCATCAGCAAAAATGACACGATCTGCATCTCCATCAAAAGCGATTCCTACATGAGCTCCTACTTCCTTTACTTTTTCACACATAAGTTGAGGATGTGTTGCACCGCACTTGTCATTAATATTTTGACCGTTAGGAGAGATACAAAGAGGAATAACGGTTGCTCCAAGTTCTTTGAGAACTAAGGGAGCTACTTTATAAGCAGCGCCATGCGCACAATCCACAACAACGCGTAGGCCCTCAAAACTCATGTGGCGGGGAAGACTGCTTTTTACAGATTCTACATATCGACCCATGGCATCATTTAAATGAACCATCTGACCTAAATAGGGGGGAGTTACTAAAAAAGGAAAAGACTCAAATCGTGCTTCTATTTCTCGTTCCGCTTCATCAGAAAGTTTAAATCCATCTGGGTCAAAAAGTTTAATTCCATTATCTGCAAAAGGATTATGAGAGGCGGAAATCATCACGCCCACATCTGCTCTCAATGAGCGTGTAAGCATGGATATAGCTGGAGTTGGAAGCGGTCCCACGAAGGCAACATCCATCCCCACAGAGACTAAACCTGACGCAAGGGCGGATTCCACCATATACCCGGAAAGACGTGTGTCTTTCCCAATGACAACACGATGCTGATGTTCGCCCCGCATAAAATTCAGACCAATGGCTTGTCCTAACCGCGTCAAGGTGTGGGGGGTAAAAGGCTCGCTATTGGCTTGCCCTCGAATTCCGTCTGTTCCAAAAAATTTACGCATCTTACTTTAGTATCCTAAGCTTTTTGTTGGCGTTTTTTCTCCACTTAAAGTGAAATTAAAACTTATCATATGTTTATCATAGCTTATCAACGCATTAGGTGCGAGGATTTTAAAGGTAAATTTGATAAAATTTTGTTACGTTTCGTTTTAAGTTTGTTAAGGAAGTGTTAAGTTCTTGTGATATCTTTTTTGAGAAAATTGAGAGGTAAATCGAATTTACTCTGAAAGAGTAACAATCAAAAAGGACAATTAGCATGAAACTTATTCAACATAAAATAAACTGCTTGCTGCATTCAAATCTGAATGTGCCATTCCGGATAAATTCTGTAAGTGAAAACCCATCTTCCCCGAGCATTACCACATCTACAATCAATTAAACCAAAAATAAAAATTTTCGACAAGAAATTTGTATAAGAGATCATGTAAACGTTCATCGTCATCAACTAATAAAATATGCGTTTTTGTAGTTGCTATAAGAGAGAGTATAAAGTATTTTTCTGAAATGAAAAGAAGTTTGCTCCGACCATGGAATCGAATATAAAATGTACGTTTTTACCTGGACAATACAATGAGTATATATAGTCTTGGTAAATTTTTATCATTTTCTAGTCAATTGATGATGGGAGTCTAGATGATTGGCTCTTATACTATATCTAAAGAACCAATAGCTTCTTTAACTTCCTTAAGATTTGTAGCTGCTTTTCTTATTTTCTTGTTTCATTTTCATATCCATGTTTTTCCCATCTTTAATATTGCTATTATTGATCATTGTGTGGCACGCGGAGCTATTGGTATGAGCTTGTTTTTTATTCTTTCAGGATTTTTGCTAGAATATAATTATGGAGATATGAAATATTCAGATATAAATGAGTTTTATTTAAAAAGGTTTGGAAGAATTTATCCCGCTTATATTTTTTGGAGTCTTTTGTTTTTTTATCAGTTAATACCCCATTTTTATTCTAATACATTATTTAAAACTATAGGAAAAGCATTTCTAGTTATTTTTGCAGATATTTTTTTATTACAAGCGTGGTTTCCACATTTTTTCTCAATGGGAACTAATGGTGGTACCTGGTCACTCTCGGTTGAAGCTTTTTTATATTTATTGTTTCCTTTACTTGTTTTAGCATTAAAAATACATCGTATTGATAATAGAAAGCTAATTATTCTTATTTTGTCTGCCTATGTTTTGACAGTTATTCCGCCTATGGCTTATTTTTTCTTTGATCAACCACTCTTAACCGCTTATTCATTGCCTGCCTATCGTTTAGGCGATTTTTTAGGTGGAATGATTATATGTGAATTGTATCGTCGGAACACATTTCATGTTGATAACAAAATATTCGCTATATTTGGAGTATTGTTTTTATTAATATTTGGTTTTTCATTAAAAATATTTCCGCATTTTACTACGCTAAACTTTATAGTTATTCCTTTTTTTCTTGTAATGATATTATGGGCTGCTCAAATTAAACAATATGGCAATAGATTTTTATTAAAAGTTTTTGAAAATCAATTTAGCCAGTATTTAGGAAAAATAAGCTATAGCTTTTATTTAAGCCAACCATTTATTTTTGGTGTCATAAGGCCATTTATAGAAATTCACAATACGTTTTTAAATAAATTTTATTGGTTGGTTATCTTTCTTCTAATTAATATTTTGTGCGCTGCTTTTAGTTTTGAATTTATAGAAAAACCATTTTATAGAATTATTCTTAAGCTTGGGATAAAAAAACTGTCTATCTATCGTCAATGAAAAAAGTCTAGAAATTGAGGATTAGCCGTACGAAAAGGGAGGCAATATTTTAAGATATGCTCATCGGACGTGAGATACCTTATTTTGTTTTCCTCTGATGTCATCCCCGCG
>JAIEOZ010000087.1 GCA_019750035.1 Alphaproteobacteria bacterium
CTGTGTGCTGGCATATATCCTCCGATTCTTTTTTGGAGAAATATAATACACCATTTATCTCGTGACTACACTATCTACGGCTTCCATTAATCTTAGAAAATTATAAGGAAGTGATTTTTAGGAAAGCCTTTTAGTTTATTATGTTCTTATAATCCTTCGTAGAAAGTTTTTTTCTATTTTCCTTGAGACTCAAGAGCTTACATTAAATTAATTAAACTAGTTAATGGCATGTGCTTCTGTTAAGCTGATTTTGTAAATTTTCTTAAGTCTTGTATATTGAAAATCAAATTTTTGCCATTAAATGAACAAGTGTACTTAATAGTAAATTTCCGAGGGTTTATGTATAAATTATTTGTTGTTAGAATTTTAATATTAATTATTGTATTTTCTTCTGCTTCACGACTTCATGCGGGAAGATATTACGAATTAAATACCGAGAGTTTTTCTGAACAGGAAGATAGTCCCCCACATACTACGCATGTAAGGTTACTGACTCCCGTAATCCCGAGTATTGAAAGAGTAACTGAGAGCTTTATTGAACGAGACTCTATCATCAGGGGCATACTTTTTCCCAGATCTGACGTTGAGAACAACCTAGAACTCACCGAAGAAAACAGTACCAATATATGTCAAATGGCAATATATGGTCTTGATGAAGACAACCAATCTTACATTTTAAAAGATGATTATTATTTCTATCTTAGTGGAACTGTTCCTATCCAAGGAGGCAGAAATCCTGTAATAAATGAAGGGATTATAAATATAAGCTCTCGAGATATATATCTAAATGATAAGGTAATCCCAACAAAGATCATACAAAGGCATCAGCCTATCATTGACTCCGCACTTATAACAACAACTCACTTATTACGCATTAATGAGTTTATCAGCGAAGATAACGAGGAGATTAGAGATCTAAAATCTAAAGCGCAAGAAAAACAAGAGAAAATACTCGAATTTAGAAGCTTAAATAATGAAAACGTAATTGCTGAAGCTACAACTAATATTTCCGCTTCTTTTGAAACTTCTGTTCGTAAGTCTTTAAATTTGGGTGACTATAAGTTTTGCCTAACAGAAGCAGAAATGCCAGCTATTACCCTAAAAATTATTAATAGCATAAAAGAAAGTATTTTTAATAATTTTCAAAATAGTAATGCTCTCTTAACGTCTCCACATTTTAATCTTAGTTGCAGCGAGCAATTGGTTTTAAAAACTTATGCTAATCCAGCTGCAATAGATTCTTTAGCCGTAGATATAAGCGAAAACATTCCTGATAATAAAAATTTAAAAAGCATTATTATCCATATGCACTCTACAAAAACTCCATGCTTTACTTGTTTGATAAACTTCTGTGCTCATTGTCAAGAAGATGGGGTTATATCCACTCTTTTTAGAAGCATAAAAGAAAGCTTACCTTCAAATGAGCTTTCTTTAAGATTTCTTGTATCTTATCACGCCTCTCATCGTAATAGAGAAATATCCTCTATGTATGTTCCAACCATTAATGAATACCTCCACATAGATGAAGATATGGTAGGGTTAATGGATGGAAGACATTTAATAAAAAACGAAGAAAAAATTATAATCCCGCAAAGCGTAGACTTTTTGAATGAGGAAGGTGAGGAGTATTTTGGAGATTTTTTCGGATAATTATAAAAAATAATGAATAATTCTAATTGACATTAGCTCAGTATAATCTGATATTATAAGAAATAATACTTTATAAAGGAGAAAGAAAAATGATTTTAAAATATTTAAAATTTTCAACTTATAGTTTTCTTACTTTAAGTTGTTTTTTTTCTACTCAGTCTGTTGCAATGCTCAAAACTCAGGTGTATTCCTCAGAAAGTTTTGATGAATTTTTTAAAGTTAACCGTCCAGCTTTAATGTTACAAAAAAGAAGCAATAGCGCTCCTGTTTTACAAAATGAACTCTTTGAAAAAACATCAGAAAAAATATGGACTTTAAAATGCAGAGATTCTTTCATAGAAGCAACTCAAAGAGTTATAACACAAGATAAAGAATGGGAATCCTCTTTGCCTAGCTTTATTCAATATAATGGAGAGCTACAATTCCCACAAGACTTTGAGAAAATTGAACAATGGCTTAAAATACCTAATATAAAAGGATTTAGTATCATTGCAGATGAGAATAAAAACAGAGAGTTTAAAGCTGTATATAAGTGGTATAAACAATTATCTAAAAGCGAAGTTGATACGCGCCACAAGTTAATTTTTATGAGCATAGACAGCGTCTTGCACCAGAAGAATTATGTACCCGCACCAAGTTTTTCTGACGAATGCTTAGATAACCATATTAAATATTATTATTATCTAAATAATAAGAAAGCTAAAGAAATATAATTAATGTATAAAATTAGTTAAGATCGAACGCGCAACCTGTCATTTTTTTAAAGTGTCAGGTTGTGTTTCTTTAAGAAAGACTTAGTTACAGCTGTTAGTTTTGTTATTCTTAGAAACTTCATTAAATATTAGCCACTATCAATAAATAAATTGAGCTTTCAAAATTGAAAAAGCAAAGTGGTTAAAGGTTAAGATATAAAGGTTTATTATTAGTTTGAAAAAAATGCTAAACGCGTAGAATATGATTTAGTGAAAAAACAAGGGCTCAGCATATAAATTTCTTATGAGAGAGTGAGATTATCCACAGTATAATTTGTTCTCTTTAATCAGTCGTCTATTAAAACGCTGATTTTAGGGATAAATAGAAGTGATCTGCGAATTTGTGAACAAAGTCTCTTCCAAAGGTCAGATATAAAATAGAGAATAAAAGATCTCTGATCCATTTCAGGAAGAGTCTAAAGTTATGTCCGATTTTTGAAATGATGGAATTGATCTTATCTTTAAGCCTTTCTTTCAGGTAATTCCTTCCCAAATAACCATCATTTTTAAGATGCCCTATGACAGCCTCAATAACGAATCTCCTCTTCATTTTTTTTTAATCTGAGGCGCAAGGGGCTTTTGGCCTGGTTTAAAGACATTCAGTATTAAGGAACTTCAATTTAGCTGGGAGAAGTGTTTGAGTGACCAGCTTCTCTACCAGCTAACAGTATGTAATTTACCTTTAAATTTTGTAGCAAATTTTCTTAATCAAGATTCTCTCCCTTATTCAGAGGTCTTTCTTACTCAGTTTTTATTTCCATAAGCCTTGAACCATTTAAGTTTTTCTTTCATAGCATCTAGGGTTGCTATTGGATCGCTCACGCCATGCTCCTCTCCTATATAATAAACAAAACGCGCTGGGATTCCTCTACCTTTAAGCGCATTGTAGAGCTGCATAGATTGAGTGACAGGAACGCGTTCATCATCTGCCCCATGTAAAATGAGCGTAGG
>JAIEOZ010000115.1 GCA_019750035.1 Alphaproteobacteria bacterium
TATAAAAATAATGAAGGAATCTTTATGAAAAATATTTTCAATTCACCTGCTTTATATAGAAAATATATTTTAGAATCCAACAGCTTAGTTCATTATAATATAACCCCTTATTCAGGGAAATCGTTTATATGCCTCTTCCTCACTCGATTTTGTGGGGTAGGATGTCCTTTTTGTTTCTTTAAATCTCCTCCAAATCAAGGCTCATCAGACATCCAAGACAGTTTTACGGACGAGGGAGTTGATAAATTTATTAAATTTGCCAATGAGGCAAACGTTGGATATTTGCAGATATCAGGCGGAGGAGAATCTTTTTTGAAGAAAAAAGCTCTTCTAAGATGTATCTCAGAAGTAAATGCCGATCGCATAATGCTTGTAACAAGTGGAGTCTGGGCTGTTAATGAAGATGTGGGAGCAGCCTATGTACGAGCCATTGCTTCAGCCATTGAGAAACGAAAAAAACCCACAAGAGTATCGATCCGTCTTAGCATCAGCGAAGGGCATAGTATAAAATTGGACACTAAGCCTCTTATTAATTTACTTAAAATCTTTGAAGAACATTATCGCTTTCACCCCTACCTGACTCTACAATTAAAAACCTTTGAGAAAGACGAAACTTTATGGACCTTTCTTAAATCATTATCAGACTACAAATTAGAAGATATAGGGGTGAATGTTTCTGATGATAGTCAGATTAAAAAGGTTATACCTTGGAAAAAGAGGCTTATATTTCCCTCTGGCTATAGTGCAATTCTCGGCATTTCCAGAGTGTTTAATCCGGGACTCAGGCCTAATTTAAATGCTCCTCATTCTATCGAAGATACAATTAATGTTTATGACCAAGATTTAGATCAATCTGAAGATAACTTTCCTGCGGTTATTTTTAATTCTGATGGGAGTCGAGGTTTGGACTGGCTTGTTGAATATAATGGTAATGTTTGTACATGGCAGAATCGTGTCCAAGACAATCCCTTAAATGTCTATGAAGATGATTTCAAGGCAACAGCACACCAGACATTCCATGATCCCCTCACGCTATCTTATATTGAAAAGGGCTCAAAATATCGAGAGAAAATTATATCTGAGATTTCTCAAAAGGCCGTTACTCTGATGAAAGCCGTAAGTGTTCGTGATTACGCAGGAAATTGTCTTTTTGAAGATGAAAAAGTAAGACTATATTATACGATTCGCACCCTCCAAGATTATATAAAAGACGAAAGAGTCAATCAGGAAGAGTTAGAGAAGCTCCCCAAGCTGTTGTTAAATGTGCTGTATTCAAAAAAAGAAGACATCATAAAATTATTCAAAGAAGCTCAATACTCTATCGTTGATCAAGAAATAAAAAATGACCCCAGCCTTATACAATTTAGAGACTTTTTGGAACTTCTCAAGTTGGGACATTTCGATGTTTCTCAACAACAAGTTGATAAAGCAATAGACTATTATAATGATAGGGCAGAAAGTGATGAGAAAATTTCTAACTTAAACGAAATAGCCCCTGAGTTTGGGTTAGATATTGAAAGACGACTTACCGATCGAGTCATTCAAATAAAGCCGATGAAAAGGCTTAATCGGACTCGACAACCTCAAAATTCTCCTAAATTTCACAATAAGAAAGAGAATCAAATGCATGCTTCATTACGCTAGCACCTTTGCTCTTGTGTGTATTATTAATTGTTTTATGGATGTAGGTAATATTCTCGCTTTAGGTAATTACGGCCTCCAGGAATTGAATTCTTCGACTTTATTACATAGTAAAGTTATTGCTGTTGAAGGTATGCCTGGAGCAGGAAAAACTTCTGTGCTTTTCGATATTGCGGAAGAGCTAGAGGGCACTTGTGTTCTTTTGTCAGAAATGAATTTAGAGCCAAATTCTCCTTGGAAAAAGCTTTCATCTAAAGAGCAAAGTCATATTTTTCATAATTTATGGGTTGAAAGGATTGCGCTTCTGAATACGCTTAATGACCCAAAGTTATGTTTTTTACTTGATAGAACATATTTTTCTAATCTCGCTTTTACCTATGCCTTAGATTGCATACAAGGCACACAGCACTACGAAACACATAAAAAGATTTTTAACGAGAGTTTTGGAAATAATCGATTCGAATTGATTCTCATTTTTGATATTCCTCCTGAAATAGGCCTTCAACGCCGGATTTTACGAGGAGATAGCATTTCATGGCCTTGGTCTAATTTAGCTTTTTTAAAAGCTATACGGCAATTTTATAAGGAAGAACTCCCAAAATTAGCTCAGGAGAAAATTTTATATATTAATGCAGAAAAAGATAAGAATGCCATCAAGGAAGAGACCATACATGCGATACAGAGCGTAGTGGATAAAAAAAATAACTGTTATTCTTCCAAGTTAAAAAATGGAAAGGATGTAGAAGCTCTCTTTAATTTTGCAAAACGAAATAAACTAGGAGAAGCTGGAACTCGCGTGATTAACGTTTTTGGAATTCCTACAATTTACTTTCTTAAGCACAGTATTCAGTTAGATAGAGAGCAGCCTGTATTTTTTAATAATAGCCAGCTTTACGAAATATCTTTCAGATATAATTCTTTTATAAAGGCCCAAAATGGGGATAAATAAGTATGTGATCTACGTGAAATGGGTAAGGAAGAACAATGATACAGCGTTTAATTCTCTTTATTTCTTTGATTTTCTTTTTTCTTTCTTCCGCAGAAGCCCAAGATTTTAGGATGTATATCTTGTTAGGTTATCCAGGATCAGGCAAGGGGACTTTTGCAGAAGCTCTTAAAGAGAGGGGTTATAAACATCTTTCTACAGGAGATATACTTCGGGAAGAGGTTAAAAAAAAGACAGCCATAGGCTTAAGGTATAAAAATGAAATAGACTCTTCTTCTCGCTTATTGCCGCAAGAGGTTATTCGAACAGTTGTATTCAATCAGTTGCAAGAGTTAATTGAAAAGAAAGAAAAACTTATACTTGATGGATTTCCGAAAACAGTGGAACAAGCCAAATATCTAGATCATCTGATAGAAAGTTGTTCTCTTGGTCAAAGTGTCCGTGTTGTTTATATTGATGTACCCCTCAACGTTGCTTTTAAGAGAATTGAAGCAAGAAGAAGCTGTGGAAAATGTGGAAAAATTTATAATTTATTAGCAGCAAAACCGAAGATCACAGGTAAGTGTGATATTTGCAATGCTTCACTTATTCAGCGAGCATGCGATAATGCAGAGAGTTTTCATAAAAGGATCCTCTTATTTAATGAGACTGTAAAACATGTATTAACTTACTATGAATCAAAAAAAAATCTCATAAAAATTAATTCAAACAAGTCTATAAAAGACTTTATTAATCAAGCCAACGTCCTTGATGAGACCCATGATAACATTTAGCATCTTTAAAGATGGGGTTTCTCTAATGTTTAAAGTAAGCCTAATTCATTAAGCCTTCCACGAA
>JAIEOZ010000326.1 GCA_019750035.1 Alphaproteobacteria bacterium
CCAGAGTTAGCAAAAATTTGTGATCAAATTAGTCCGGGTAAAGAATATTCTTTATTAAAGGTACGCTATCCTTATGGAGCAACTATTGTTGATAAAGGGGAATTTCATCTTCCTTCTCCAGATGGTAATTTGTTATCTCTCAAAGACGATCGTGTTCCTCAGTTTATCAAGAAAAAGTTAAGTTATTCCTCTATCCCCCTTTCTCTCATTTTGCATAACGACACTGAAATATTTGTCGAGGCACATAGTGGAATTATCTCGCTTAATTTTTTAAAGGCGGGAGAGTTGTTTGGTGTTTTTGAAAGCATCAACTATTTGGCTGATATGTCTTCTGACCCTACATGGAGCGTTACAGCTGGAGGACGCTCTGTATTTATGGTTCCTCGTATTACAGATAAAATAGGTCATAATCGCATTCGGAAAGAGTTTGGTATTCGTACAAATGATCCACCAGCTGACTTACCTAGCCAGTGGGAAGTTTTTAAGGGTATTTATGATTGCTCTGGGGGAATCGATTCTTGGAATAATACCATTCTATTATTTACAGACAGCTGGTTTAATAATAATGATGATGTATCATGGCTTAAATTTCAGAAATATCTCTTTAAACTATGTTGGTCTCAGTTGCAGCTCTTTAAGGACGCTGCCGAATTTAGTTTGTTATGGTCCCTATTTGGAGATGAAATTAGCAATCGAAGTTTAAAGCCACGTCCCTACCTTGTAGATACTCTTAAGCATCTCGTGTCTATTGCTAACGGTGCGGGTGTTGCTTTTCAACCTGCAATGACAGAAACGGCTCTTCCTGTATCGCTGATCCAAGATGCGTATATGAATTGTTATAATCTAAAAACTTACATTCCTACTCTGATGCAGCCCTGTAAATTGACAGCAGAAAATAAACAAGTTTATTATTCATTAGCTCTTCCTACTGTTTTAGAAAGTACTCCTTATGTGCGAAATGCGCCTTCTATTATTGAGGATGAGAGAGATATTAAGAGGCTTATGGACACTTTAATACGGACAATAAAAGGAAACAGTAATATTATTAATCCGATTAAACATGTTATATATGATTTCTTTCATTCCGATATTGATCAGTATGGAGAAATATTAAGTAGCAAGAAAATTGCTGAAGAAGATAACGCTTTCACCACTCTTGGTGCAGAACAATTTACAGAGCGGATTTTTTGCGGGACATCTCCTTTTTTTAGAGGGTGCATTCGGATATCTGTTGTTTCCTAATGACTTGAATTTTCAATTTTAATAAGAGTAAATATGTATGAAAAAAAATCATCATTTTCCTAGCGAAGAGCTGCCTGTGCTCACGTCTATCATTGAGGCCTTTCCTATAAAAGAGATTTCCTGTTTTGATTCTATAGCATTTATATGTGTTCAACACCTCTTATTTACCACATTTAATTTAATAGAGGCTTTAATACAATTAGGTGCATGCCCTGACAATATTCATCTCATGGGAAAGTCTTACTCATCTTGTTCAGAAGTTGTTAATAAATTAACGACGAGAGGTTGCCATTATTACCCTAACTCTTCACAAAAGAAACTCGGCAGTTTCATAGAGTGTTTTACACAAGATATAGAGCATATGTGGCGCGGGGTTTATCATCACCTCAAGAAAAAGAAAATAAGGCTGATTGTAATTTTAGATGATGGAGGAAGTTGCCTTGCTAATGTACCAAACTACATTAGTAAAAAATATTCTTTGGTGGGGGTTGAACAAACAACATCCGGTCTAACAGATATACGGATGCGTCAGCTTTCTTTTCCTGTTATAGAAGTTGCTTCCTCAGCTGCTAAACAACTTGTCGAATCACCTATGATAGCAGAAGCTGTGGTAAAAAAACTCTCTAACGTCTTGCCAATGGGCCAATCAAGGCTTTCTTGTGGGGTTGTGGGGCTAGGCGCTATTGGAAATGTTATCATACAAAAATTATTATCCTTAAATCATGACGCTATAGCGTATGATAAAGATCCTGAAAGAGGACAAAACTTTTTTAAAACTCTTTGTACGCCCGATATCAAAACTCTATTTTCTAAGACAGAGTATATTTTTGGTTGTGCAGGTGAAGATATTACAAAAAAATTAAAAATAGAAAATATTAATACAAATAAAACATTTATTAGCTGTTCTTCGCAAGATAAAGAGTTTTTGAGTTTACTGAAAATACTTGAAGAACATGATTGCACCTATGACAGTGTGCTAGATCATCTTGAATGCTCCTTGAATGGTTACATGGTTAAAATCTATCGTGGTGGCTTTCCTATTAATTTAGATAACACAGGGGAGTCTGTTAGTGCGCAGGACATTCAGCTCACCCGGGGTTTATTGCTAGGGGGTGTTCTTCAGGGCATTCTATATGCTTTACACTATCCTATGCAGAAAAATAAGCGTTATATGTTGCATCCTGCTATCCAGAGTTTTGTCGTTTCTCATTGGATGAACTACGGCTCAACTTTTCTCGTTCCCTCACACATACTTGAAGGATTTCAGGATCAAGAATGGGTTAAAAGGCACTCCAAAGGGACAGAGCAAGAAAATGAGCTTATCGCAAACTGCTTCCATTATAAAAGTTTATTTACTATCACCCCCGTTTTGATGAGAAGTTATGGTTAATTTTTTCTCAAATCATTGAACTCCACTTTGGAAAATGACAAAAGAAGCCTTTTGGCTTAGAGCCCTGGAAACACGTTAATTTATATGAATTAAAATATATTAAAGGAAAATAAGATGACAGCCTGGAAATCAAAAAATATTGTCGATTCCTATACTAAAACGACAGAATTTAGGTTTAACAACTATGTTGTTAACCCGCATATCAAAAATATTGTCGGATGTGCGGAAGGTAAAACTCTATTAGAGGTAGGTTGCGGGTTTGGTAGATACTTAGAGATGTTTAATAGGGATAACCCTTCGAAGCTCGTGGGGTGTGATCTTTCCGATCATCAAATAGAGTTATGCAAAAAAAATATTAAGAGTAGAAATATAAAATTATACGTATTAGATTTTACAGAGTCTAATAGCCCGATAATTCTAGGTGAAGATGAATATGATGTTGTTTTTAATGTATTTGTAGTTTTTTACATAGATAAATTAGATAAATTACAAAAATTTATTGAAAATAGTTATAAATGTCTAAAAAAAGGTGGAAAATTTTTAATATGCAGTTTAGATTTTGCAAGTGCTTCATCTCACCCAGAAGTCCTTGATATATTAAAATTTCCTACAAAACCTTTAACTGAAGATAACAAGTTTGTTGATGGTTGTCCTGTGGAAATTCGCATCAGAGAGGATTGTGTTGTCACATCTTATCAAAGAGATTTCAGTACCTTAAAAAAGGTAATGGAAACAGCTGGTTTTAAAGATGTAAAGAAATGTGATTTATTTTTAGATGAAATTGCTTTACAAGCTTTTAATGAAAAAGAATTAA
>JAIEOZ010000218.1 GCA_019750035.1 Alphaproteobacteria bacterium
ATTTTGGGAGGATCTTCAACTCCCAAACCCGGATAGTCAATAAAATAACCACAGCTCCCTTCGTCCATACTAAAAAGGAGAAAGAGAGCTAATGCTAAAACTACCGTTTTCTTCATCTTCTCACCTCGTAAAGCTAGTTATTCTCACAATATGAAAATTATTTCTATGGAATTTACACATATTACACTTCTGTTTTATAAAAATCATTTTTAATAGAGATTATAGAGAGACTAGCCTCTGAAGTAGAAAAAGTTTTGTTATGGGTACTTCTTAATCAAAAATTTCATAGTGAATTTGATCAACTTTTAAGGGTTGTACCACGGAAATCGCGAAACAAAGTAGTTCATGAGGATGAACTTGAGCTTGATGAGCTTCCTGGTGATTGTGAGTACCCAGACGGCGAGAGAGGAACATGTAAAGTAGGAAAAGCTGGATAAACTGTTTTGACTGAATCTTCTAAAATGTCTGGACGATCTTCTCTTACACTATATTTTGTTTTTTCTCTTTGTTCCCGAAAAGAGCTGGTAATATATAAAGGCAGAATTTGGAAATCAATTGCGAGCTTTTCGCTCAAAGCAGCTTTAAAGGTGCTTAGAATTCCTTCAGGATGAGTATAGGAACGTACAAACGCATGGCTACAAACAGGACAGATATCATGTCGTGAGTGAATGTTTATAACGATGGCTTCAGGCTTAAAGGGTAAAGATCCTCCGCAAATCTCAGCTATAATACCAGACATTGAATCTTCAATATATTTTAATAACTTCTGTTCACTATGCCAATAGGTTGAAATGACTTTGCTGCCAATACTAGATAGTTCTTTTTCCTTTTTAGATATTACTTCTCGAAAGCTCGTTGCAGTCTTCGATAATTCATTAATAAAACCTAAGTCAATGCTAGAAGAAGAGTCTATATGTTGAGTCAGCACCCTAATTCTCTGAGCAGCCTGATGCTTGGTATCTTGTAAATCAGAGGCAAGTCGAATAAAAGCAGCTCTATTTTTTGTAAGCTCATCGTAAATAGGTTTGTGTGGATCTCCAAAACCAGCTCCTGCAAAAACTTTTTCTGCCCTCTCGAGAATGTACTCGATAGGTGTAGGATCATAATCAAAAAAATAAAAATTTGGTCTCACCTGCTCTTCAAAATAGTATTGGTCTTGTGCTATTTTAATACAATCTTGGACGAGTTGTTTTTGCTCAGCTAGTGTTAAGTCTTCTTTTTGAAGCTTAGGTGCATATGGTTTCATAAGCCTTTGAGCTTGATCATAAACAGGATGAGGAATAAAAGAGGAAGCCCACCCACTTTCGAAAACAAGCCATTTCTTCTCTTGAGTTTTTAAAAGATAAGTGTGAAGAGAAGGACTATCTCCCCCTAAAAAGGAAACACTGGCTAAGACAATATTTTTAGGGTCATTAGCAGGTAAAATACGCGCTATTCTTTCTTCTTCCGTCGCTAAGTGTTGATGCAGCTCATCAAAATTGATAGTCTGTCCTTTATGAACAACACGAAGGCTCGGAACGCCTTCCCAGCCGTCTTCAGGCCATCCTGCATATAGGCGTGTGCTCAACACAACGGCTAAACAAAAAGTCAAAAAACTCATTTTTCTAAACATAAAATTTCCTTTTATCCCTTTTATTATTTAATAAACAAAAGTGATCAATGGGCTGATATATAATAGGTGGTGTGTGTTTGATACCAATCTTTATATTGTTCACGCTCAGCTACAGGAAATTGACTTTCAAGTAGTGTTTTAAAGGAAAAAACAACCTTTTTTTGAAACCTATCCGTTAATTCTTTTTGTGCTTCATGAGTTTTTACAAAAGAAAAGACTCTGTCAGCAATGTCATTTCCCGCAATATCAATATATTGAAGACCATTAAACCTCTCAAGAATAGAAGCAAGGATTTCGAGATCCTCATCACTTCGTAGGTCACTGACAAAAAGATTAAGAAATTTAAGATTAGGAAGGTGAGGAAGTAAATCTTGTGCAATTGTTCTGAGACCCGACGTCCGAAGTAAGGTACTGTGTAGGTCTAAGGTATCAACTTCTTCAAGTTCATTTGGTTCTAAAACGAGAGTTTGTCGAATAAATTTGCTCGTTGAGACATACCCTTCATCTTTAAGCCACTCGATATCCTCATCGCTCACAACCTTTGTTCCATCCAAAATACTACCGATTGCCACTGAGCTATTTAAGCTAAAGGCAAGAAGTAGGGCTATCGAATAAAATTCTATTTTCTTCATCATATATCCTCCTTTTTACTTATTTTATCGTAAAGTAAATGTAAAACTTGATTTTAAAAAAGTCAAGTTGATTTATTCATAGTTATTTATTTCATTTTTCAATATCTTAAAAATATTCTCATAATTTAAAAAGAATGTATTAGGTTAAATTTGCATTACAGGAGCTTCCAATTCTTCTAAGTTAGCATGTTCACAAGAAGATCATGTCCTCATCTCATGGAAGATTAATAGAACCGATTACCTACCCTATCTGTCAATCAATCTGATCTGCTGGATAATATCATTTCTTGTTTGCTATCCTTTAAGCCATATCAGGTTTGAAGGTTGAATCCTAAGCCCATACTTTTTGCATTGTTGCTCCGACGTTTTGTGTAATTAGGGGCAACCATAGGGTAATCATCAGGGAAACCCCACTGACTACGGTATTGTTCTGGAGTTAAGTTATAAGCTGTTTTTAAATGACGTGATAATAGAGTTGTTCTACACCCACCCTCTATTATCTATCTTTAGTTAGACGTCATTTAATTTTTAAAAAAAATGGTATTACATATTGAAATTATTAATAAAAAAATACTTCTATTTTGATAAAAAGACTGCTAGAGTTTCCCTGTAAATAGCAGGAGGGGGCTGCTAAAGCATTTCCAAATAATAAAAGTAGGGAGGCAAAAAGATCGTGAGATCACCCCCACGAGTTGATTGTCATTAAACATGTATCCCATAATCCTCAAATTTAATAGATAGATGAGGAGGGACTTGTAACAAAGCAATAACATCTTGATCCCTCCTCTTTTTTGGCGGCGCTTATGAGCAGGGAGGCTAAGCCGCCAAATGGCTTTCTATAGGAAATTTTGTTGTTCGACTTTCTATTTGGGTTTTCGGGATCTTTATTTTAAAAGATAAAACACCATGAAATAAGCCACTCGTGGATTCGTGTGGCTTAACCTCAAACACGTAAGGCCAGCATCCCATAACTTCGGTACAGAGGTATTCACCTGGTTCTAACATCATGTATAAGAAGTCAGTTTTTTCTTTCGTTCCAAACTCAACAAGCTTCTTATAAAGATTTCGATAAAAAGTTTCGAAAAAGAATTCAAAATGCTGCGAAAAACAATTATGCTCCTCTCGGAGAAAGAGGTACATGTCCAAATTTCTTTCTTTTTTGATGCGAAGGTGTTTATGCTTTTCTGAATTTTTTTATGAAGGAA
>JAIEOZ010000186.1 GCA_019750035.1 Alphaproteobacteria bacterium
TACTGTTATTCTTGCCAATATTTTGACATATTGTTGATATGACGTCACAGATCATTCATAATTTAGGCCATAACCTAACGTTTTTAAGAAAAAGTCGCGGGCTCACCCAAAATCAACTGGCCCAAGTTTCTGGAATTCCACGATCGACTCTCTCTTATATCGAATCCGGCCAAGGCAATCCTTCTCTAAAAATGCTCATTACGATTGCGTCCGTCCTTGGCGTGACCCTGGAAGAGCTTCTTGCACCTCCCCGTCCCTCTTGCTTACTTATTAAAGAAAATCAGTTAAAACACCAGCGCAGATCTCAAGGCCAAGCCATCAAGGTTAGTCTTTTACCAGACCCCATCCCTGGATTACAATTTGAACGGATTACCCTGAAACCAAAAGGACTTATGCTTGGAACACCTCATTCCAAAGGAACGAAAGAATATTTCACCTGCACCCAAGGGTGTATCTCCATTTTTGTGGAGGGAGAGGATTATACTCTCAATAAAGGAGACGTGCTCGCCTTTCCTGGAGACTGCAAGCATTCATATAACAATCTAGATAGCAACGAAAGCCAAGGGATAAGCATAGTAGTCCTTCAAACAGGGTAAATCAACCCCATTAAATTTTTACAACTCCTTAGAAGGATAATTGAAAAAAGCTTAAAAAAGATTGTGTCTTTTCCTGATTGATCCTCTTTCTCTAACAAAGAATCCATTAAAGAAGTTTTCTCTATCCTCCTAGAGCCACAAGATCTTCTAAAATTTTGCGGGTACCAAGGAGGCGACTTTGGGGAGTTTCTAAGGACCTTATATACACAATTTTTTGATCGGGCCGAATTTTGGCCGTCCCCCTTTGCTGAGCAATATGGTCAATTAACAAACTTGGGTTTTTAGGGGTATTTTGATGAAACCCAATCAAGACACCTTTTGGCCCCCCTTCAACCTTGTCAACATTCGCTTGACGAGACAAGGACTTAAGATAGATAATTTCTAAAAGATTTTGGGTTTCAGGGGGGAGAGGTCCAAACCGGTCGATGAGCTCAATCGCAAACTGATCAATGTCTTCCCGTGTCTTAAGATCGGATAAACGCTTGTAAAGATTTAAACGAAGGCCCAGATCGGCAACATAATTTTCTGGAATGAGGATGGAAAGTCCCAGGTTGATTTGCGGGATCCACTCTGAAGACACATAGATCTCCCCCATCCCTTCGCTTCTGAGGGCCGCCATCGTTTCTTCCAACATGTGCTGATAAAGCTCAACACCAACTTCACGAATATGGCCTGATTGTTCTTCCCCAATAAGATTACCCGCACCACGAATGTCCATGTCGTGACTCGCAAGGGTAAAACCAGCCCCAAGAGTATCGAGGGATTGAATGACTTCAAGACGTTTCTGAGCGAGGGGAGACAAAATCTGTCCAGCAGGATAGGTAAGGTAGGCATATCCCCTGACTTTTGCTCGACCGATCCGTCCTCTTAGTTGATAGAGCTGCGCAAGACCAAACAAATCAGCGCGATGAATCAAGATCGTATTCGCCCTTGGAATATCGATACCTGACTCTATGATATTCGTACTCAGCAAGACATCAAAGGCGCCATCATAGAAATCTGACATCACGTTCTCAAGAATTGTCGGCGTCATTTGTCCGTGAGCAACAGCAAATTTTACTTCCGGAACAAATTGACGAAGGCGTTCTGCAACCTTATCAAGATCCGCAACCCGAGGACAAACGTAAAATGTTTGTCCTCCTCTGAATTGTTCGCGTAAAATAGCTTCACGCATCACCATCCCATCAAAGGGCAAAACGAACGTTCGTACAGCCATTCGATCAAGGGGAGGTGTGGTAATCAAGCTCATCTCGCGAACACCTGCCAAAGCCATTTGCAGCGTCCTTGGGATCGGTGTTGCGGTCAGGGTCAAGACATGAATATCTGTTTTAAAATTTTTAAGCCTTTCTTTTTGAGACACCCCAAAATGCTGTTCTTCATCGACAATAAGAAGGCTTAGATCATGAAACTCAACAGATTTTGCTAAAAGCGCATGGGTCCCAATAATAATTTGGATGTCCCCTTTTTTAAGTTGCTCCTTAATACGTGACGCTTCCTTGGGTTTTACCAAGCGAGAAAGTTGGGCAACCTTAATTCCTGAATCCTGAAAGCGGGACATAAAGGATTGATAGTGTTGACGGGCAAGAAGAGTCGTCGGTACAATGACTGCAACTTGTTTGCCACAAGAAGCGGCCACAAATGCAGCGCGAAGAGCAACTTCCGTCTTGCCAAAGCCCACATCTCCACAGATCAAACGATCCATGGGCTTTCCTTCCTCTAAATCTTTAAACACATCCTCAATAGCGGAAAGTTGATCGTCTGTTTCGGGATAAGGAAAACGCGCCGAAAATTCTTCATAAAAACCTTCTGGCTTTTGCAGAACATCGGCGACATGTAGTTTTCGTTTCGCTGCAATTTTTAAAAGATAATCTGCAACTTCTTTCAGTCGCTTTTTAACGCGCGCTTTACGGGCTTGCCAAGCGACGCCTCCCAACTTGTCTAAAGTTGCTAAGGTATCTGCGGCTCCATAACGAGACAGAACCTCAATATTTTCAACGGGCACATAAAGCTTGTCTCCCCCATCATAAATAATCTCGAGGCAGTCATGAGGGAAATCAGCTACATTCAGTATCTTAAGGCCTTCATAGCGTCCAATTCCATGTTCCACATGAACGACGAGATCACCCATTTGTAGCGTTGAAACTTCTTGGATAAAAAGGTCACTTCGCTTTTTAGATTTGAGAGGACGCCCCATCCTTTCCCCAAGGATATCTTCTTCCGTCAACACAACCAAACCAGGCGCTTCAAATCCACGATCCATTTCAAAAACGCCCAAGGCGGGTGATTTATCTTTTAATACTTCTGAAAAAGACTGAACTCGCTTGAGAGGAGCAAAATGATGTTCTTCTAAAATGTGGGCAAGCCGTTCGGCGGATCCATGGGTCATGCCAACAAGAAGAATGGTTTTTCCCGCTTTTTGATAAGTTTCTAGGGTCGTCTTAACGGAATCAAACAGATTATCACGAGAAACACGGGCGTTGGCGAAGGAAGGACTCACTTTCCCTTGCATATCCATAACGTTACCTTTGAAATCAGGAGGTGAAAAGGGAGTCAATGTGAGTTTACGAAAAGAAGAAAGCCGCCTTTCCCACGCGTCCTCTCCTATATAAAGACGTTCTGGCGGAAGAGGATGATAAGGAATTCCCTGCTTTTCAAGAGATTTAAACTGCAGACGAGTTTGATAATGATCCTGAATTTGCTCCACATAAACGTTACGAGCCTCTTGCAAATGGTCATCAAGGCAATAAAGAGCCCCTTTTGTATAGTCTGTAAGGGTTTCTAGCTGATCATAAAAAAGAGGGAGCCAATGTTCATACCCTGCATAAGGTCGTCCTTCAGATACGGCTAAATACAGAGG
>JAIEOZ010000258.1 GCA_019750035.1 Alphaproteobacteria bacterium
GTGGAAGAAATGCTTGTTCCTGCTGTAAACGAAATGGCTTGCGTTGCGTTCACACTAAAATTACCGGAACATTTAAAGGAGATATCACCAGTTACATCAAAACTAACATTCCCGCTAGCGCAGGTGACACTTATGTTTCCTTGATTTAATAAAATCGTATAGTTGCCTTGAGTAATTGTTAAGGATTTATCGCCATTTGCCAGTGTTAAACTGTCATTACTTTGTTGGTTGGTTCGGGTCTCATTTTGTTCATCTTCAGACTGCAAAACAATGGTTCTGTTGCCCCCAACAATCGTAATATTCTGATCATTTTGGACATAAACATTATAATCTTTCTGAGCACGGAGAAAAACTTGCTCCGATCCTGCCAAATCATCGAATCCAAATTCATTATATGCAGGAACTGATGAATTTGAGTTGATGCTCGTATTGCTTTTTATTGTTGATTTCGTTGGTGTTTGAGGCAAATAAGGCGGGAGATTTACGCCGTTATAAACTGTTCCGACAACCAAAGGATTATCGGGATCGCCATCAATAAAGGAAACAACAACTTCTTGACCCACCCGTGGGGTGAATAAAGTTCCCCAGCTTTGTCCTGCCCAAAGGGTAGCTACGCGAATCCAACATGAGGTCGTGTCATCCGTGGCTGGCGAAGGATCCCAGTGAAACTTCACTTTAATGCGACCATATTGATCTGTGCAAATCTCTTGACCTGATGGTCCCGTTACAATAGCTGTTTGTGTACTATAGATTCGTGGTTTTGGTGTTTTTTGATCGGGCTGGAAAAGTGTTGTTGATGTAAAGGCCTTATACCTATTCTCATAAAGAGGTCTTTCTGGGCTTGGGGGTATTAAACTCGCTTCATGAATAACTTCATAAAGAGTATAGGTCGTGTTGGCATCTGTCCGGGGGTGGTTTTGCAACTCAAATGTATATCCAGGAAGAAAAAAAGGAACAGTTGACAAGCCTTCTGCCATTTTTTGCGGAAGTTCTTCCGATTGTAACTTTGCACTGGCTAGGGGAGTTCCCAGAGATTGCTGACTATAAATTTCATCATAGGTTGTAAGGGTTCCTCCACCGGCATCAGTTGGGCCTGTTGCTGAAGCTTGTAAAGGATTTTGAGGCGTTAAATAATTAAAACTGACAATGGTATTGCTTTGCGGAACAATGTGCTGAGTTAAAGAACACGATTCAACCATTAAGAGAAACGGCTGCTCAACATAGTCATTCTCAAAATTCACAGTGGAAACACTAGGGCAAGGTGAATAAGCCCCAATTGTATCTGCAAGAACAAGGGTATGTTCATTTTGTGTCTGTTGAAAGAAATAAAAAATCCCGTTAATTTCCATCAAACGACTTATGAAATTAAAGTCTGTTTCATTATATTGCACACAAAAAGGAACGGGCTGTGTTCCTGCGCTTGAAATTTGATTTGAGAAAGTGATGCTATATTGATTAAGAATACTTGTAATAATATTAACAATGGATTGATTTTGGAAAATACGACATTGACCAGAGAATTTCGAAAGCCATAGTTTAGGATAGAGTGTTGCACGATATACCGTAGGTTCGTTAATAGTAGAAAGTGCGGCTTCTTGTTCAAACTTCCCAATGATCCCATTAAAATACCGAATTTCAGAATTTATGGTGATGGTAGCGGTAGCGCTCTGGCCCATAAGACTGTCGAAATTAATATCATTGTTTGAAGTTGTCATGAAAAGAGTGTATTCAAAAAGGTCTGAAATACGCTCAACTCCCTGAAAAATATTCAGCGTAAAGGAATCTCCACCCGGGAAAGTCATGCCTAAAAAATACGAAGCTTCTGTTTGTGTTGTTTCTGTTTCTGCCATTACGCCTCAGTCACATTTTTATTTTAATTTAAAGAGAGTAAATTTAAGAAATTCCCTTTAGGGAACAATCTAAATTCACTCTCTTTAGGGCGCAAGCGTTTATTGGCTTTTCTTGAGATAAATCTTAAGAGCCATTGACATATTCTTCTGTTTTTTCAGGAAATTCTACGGCAGGAAGAGACATGCCTTTGTTTGTTAAAATGCGATCTACCATACGTGCTGTTTGACGTCCCAAATCAACCTGGTTAGGGCCAAGAGCTGCGTGGGCGCCTTGATCGACCACATCAAGATCGCTCACAAAGACTGGAATGCTGCATTCATTTGCAGCCTTTACAACACTTTTGAAGGCCGATAAAGCGGTATTGTCATTGTTGATAAAGAGGGCATCAACCTTACCGCACAGACTTCGACTTGCCGCCAACACATCACTGGATTTAGAAGCTGGAGCTAGAACGAGCTTTAAGTCCATTTTCTCTGCGACTTTTTCCATAAGATGGTTAAGTACTGTAGAGTTGTCTTCTCCAGGGTTATAAACAATCCCTATCGTTTTTAAGGTTGGGAGGAGCTTTTTAAAAAATTCAAACTGAGATTCAGGACTGACAAAGTCAGAAATCCCTGTAACATGGCCTTCTGGGGCTTTCAGGTTTGTCACCAGTTTTGCCCCCAGCGGGTCACTCACAGCTGTAAAGACAATGGGGATAACCTTATCCTTCGTTGCTGTAAGCACGGCTTGAGCGGCAGGAGTTCCAATGGCGACAATAAGATCTGGGTAGCTTGAAGCAAACTTTTGAGCAATTTGTATAGCTAAAGCTGGGTTTCCCTGGGCCGATTGATAATCTAAAATTAGATTTTTACTCTCTTTGTATCCTAAACTTTGCAGCTCTTCCACAAGGCCTTGACGGGCTTGATTTAAAGCGGGGTGTTCATTGGTTTGAAGGATTGAGATTTTTAGAGGAGTACTTTGAGCAGAAGAAAATGAAAACAAGAAAAGAAGAAGTGTCGTTTTAAAGGCTTGAATCACGTTTTTAAGAGTATACATTTTAGGTTCCTTATTCTATCAAGTTGATTTAATTTAGAAATTTGAAAGTTTTTGTGATGACTATGATGTCGATGCATGAACGTTCTCCTTTATTATCGGTTAAGACTTTTTTATAAAGCCTATTTTTATATACTCATCGGACGTGAAGATACCTTATTTTGCTTTCCTCCTGTGTCATCCTCGCGAAAGCAGGGATCCAATGGAACTCTCTGTAACAAAACAACTATTTTATGGATTCCCGCCTACGCGGGAATGACACCCGCCGGTAGGAAACACGGTATCTTCAAGTTCAGTAGGTATATTACATAAATTTCTTGATAGAAAAAACAGATAAATAGTTTTTTGCCAAAACAAATTGAATTTACACTCTTTCTGACTCTAAAGTTAAGGAATTGATTTCTGATATGAAAATGGCTTAGAAATTTTTTTTCAACTTTTGAATGACTTAGCATGTTTGTCTTGTCAAGCCTAGGCTTCCTCCTTTAGATGATGTTTCGTTTATGTAAAGAGTCCTCCCCTTTTGTTTGGAGTTAATAAGTGACAGTTGCAACACTGACCAGTGAATCTCTAAGTCTCCCCCA
>JAIEOZ010000073.1 GCA_019750035.1 Alphaproteobacteria bacterium
CCTATCAATGTCAAGCCCATGATTATTTTCAGCATTAGCAATTGCTGACAGTAATGCTTTTTTTACATCATTTGCAATTCTTTTCGGAGAAAAAGAGAGAGCGTTTAATGCTTTGTCAACTTTTAGCCCTCTAATCATCTGAGCTACCAAATTCAGCTTTTGGGGACTAATACGTATACTACGTAAATTCGCCATGGCTGAGTATTCGGGTAAGCTTCGGGGAGTCTTTGACTTTGACATGACTATCCTCTCTTTGCCTTCTTATCCGCTGCGTGACCATAATAAGTTCTTGTCGGAGAAAACTCTCCAAACTTATGTCCTATCATATTTTCAGTGACAAGCACAGGGATAAACTTATGCCCATTATACACTCCAAACGTAAGACCCACAAACTGAGGTAAAACGGTTGATCTTCGAGACCATGTTTTAATGACTTCTTTACGACCTGACTCACGGCTAACATCTGCTTTTTTAAGCAGATAACCATCAACAAAAGGTCCTTTCCAAACTGAACGTGCCACTTACCTTGCTCCTTTTTACTTACGACGACGAATAATTTGACTCGTCGACGCTTTCTTACGATTTCGTGTTTTCTTACCTTTTGTTGGCTTTCCCCAAGGGGTACAAGGATGACGTCCGCCCGAAGTCCGACCCTCACCTCCTCCATGAGGATGATCTATCGGATTCATAGCCACACCGCGTACTGTTGGACGCACTCCAAGCCATCGATTTCGACCCGCTTTTCCTAAGTTAATATTTTTTTGATCAGGATTCGAAAGAGCTCCAACCGTTGCCATACAATCACTATTAATCTTGCGAACTTCACCAGAAGTCAACTTCAAAGTAGCCGCTGGACCATCACGACCAACAAGCTGAATATATGTTCCTGCTGATCTAGCAAGCTGCCCGCCTTTTCCAGGCTTCATTTCCACATTATGAACAATCGTCCCTATAGGCATGTTCTTTAAAGGCATAGCATTACCTGGCTTAATATCAGCCTTTTCAGAAGAGATGACTTGATCTCCGATGGCAAGTCTTTGCGGAGCTAAAATATAGCTATGTTCTCCATCTTCATACTTAATAAGGGCTATAAAAGCTGTTCTATTCGGATCGTATTCCAAACGCACGACAGATGCAGGGGCATCCCGCTTTGTTCGCTTAAAATCTATCAAACGATAGCGCCTTTTGTGTCCTCCGCCGATATGATGTGTCGTGATACGCCCATCATGATTTCGGCCTCCAGTTTTTCTTAATCCTTCTGTTAAGGATTTAAGAGGCGCGCCTTTCCAAAGCTCACTGCGATCTACAAGAATAAGACCACGCCGTGAAGAGTTAACTGGTTTATAATGCTTTAGGCTCATCTTTATAATCCTGACGCGATATCAATTGAACTACCTTCAGCTAAAGTCACAATCGCCTTTTTTCGATCACTTCTTTGGCCAAGTATTCCGCGAAAACGTTTTGTTTTTCCTTTTACACGGAGAGTATTAACTGCCGTTACCTTAACTTTAAAAATATCCTCAACCGCCTTTTGAATTTCAGGCTTAGACGCATTTAAATTTACAGTGAACGTCACTTTATTATGCTCGCTTGCTTTTGTTGACTTTTCTGTTAGCACAGGCGATGTGATAACGTTATAAAGCTTTTCCTTTCCAAGCCGAAGATTTTTCTTTGGACCCTTAGTCATTTTAATCTACTTTCTAGATTTTCTATAGCTGCTCTTGTCAATACCAAATGTTCATGACGAAGAATATCATAAACATTAATTCCTTGTTGAGGAAGCACATCCACATGAGGAAGATTAGCAGTGACACGCGCAAAGTCTTTATTAACCTCTTCGCCACCAACAATCAAGACAGAACGTAATCCTAGATCTTTAAATTTCTGTACCAAGTCTTTTGTTTTTGTTGTTCCTGTATTCAAGTCTTCAACAACAAACAACCCTCCACTTTCAACTTTAGATGAAAGTGCTATTTTTAAAGCTAACTGGCGCACTTTTTTAGGTAATTTATACTCATGATCTCGTGGCGTTGGACCAAAAATAACCGCCCCTCCACGAAATTGAGGGGAACGCAAACTTCCTTGCCGTGCCCGGCCTGTTCCTTTTTGGCGCCATGGTTTTTTTGTGGTGCCACTAATTTGACTAATGCCTTTTGTCGAATGCGTTCCGGCGCGGCGCTTAGCAAGCTGCCAATGGACCATACGTGCTAAAAGATCTTGACGGAGGGGCGCTGAAAAAATTTCAGCACTTAATAGGATTTCTCCCACCGCTTGATTGTCAAAATTACGAATTTCGTATTTCATATTACTCTGCCTCAATAGGTTGAGCTTGCGATTCAAGGGCTTGCTCTATAGGGGGAAGAACCTGATCACTGGTATTATCAGGAGAGGCCTTTTTTAGAAGCGCAGCAGGATAAGGTAACCCCTCTGGCGCCTTCTTTTTAACTGCATCTCGAATCAGAACATAGCTTCCCGGGTTTCCAGGAACAGCACCATAAATCCCTATCAAGCCGCGATCGGGATCCGTTAAAACAACCTGCAAATTTTGAATAGTCACTGTTTCAGCCCCTAAATGGCCGGCCATTTTCTTACCTTTAAAAACTTTACCTGGATCTTGACGTTGACCTGTTGAGCCGTGACTCCGATGAGAAACGGACACACCATGACTCGCTCTGAGACCGCCAAAATTATGTCTTTTCATAACTCCAGCAAATCCCTTTCCAATGGATGTTCCTGTAAGATCAACGTATTGTCCCTTTAAAAAGTGTTCAACTGACAATTGATCCCCCACATTTAAAAGAGCATCCTCTGAAACTCGGAATTCTACCAGCTTCTTTTTGGGTTCTACCTTCGCCTTAGCAAAGTGTCCTCGCATAGCCTTCGTAAGACGCGTCACTTTAGCTGTTCCGACACCCAGCTGAACTGCCGTATATCCACACTTTTCTGACGTCTTTGTTGCCACTACTTGACAATTATCTACCTTTAAAAGGGTGATAGGCACATGAATGCCTTTTTCTGTCAAAAGACGGGTCATTCCCAATTTTACAGCGATCAAGCCTGTTCGCATTATCTCAAGTCCTTAGAGTTTAATTTCAACATCAACACCAGCAGGAAGATCTAGCTTCATTAAAGCATCCACTGTCTGCGGTGACCAATCAATAATATCTAAAAGTCTTTTATGGGTTCTCATTTCAAACTGCTCACGAGACTTTTTGTCAATATGAGGTGAACGTAGAACCGTATACTTTTCAATATCAGTAGGAAGGGGAATGGGGCCACAAACTTTAGCTCCAGTCCTTTTCGCTGTATTTACAATCTCGCTCGTAGACTGATCAAGGATCCGATAGTCATAAGCCCGGAGACGTATACGAATATTTTGATTTTCACTCATATGCAACTTTCTTTTCGTGCTTTTATTAAAACACAGATTAACATGACCTATTTCACAATGGAAGCAACGACACCCGCACCGACGGTACGTCCGCCTTCGCGAATCGCAAACCGCAAACCTTCATCCAT
>JAIEOZ010000063.1 GCA_019750035.1 Alphaproteobacteria bacterium
TCCCCTTCGTCTAGAGGCCTAGGACACCGCCCTCTCACGGCGGCAACACGGGTTCGAATCCCGTAGGGGACGCCATCTATAAGCGTTAGAATTCCCATTCATCATTAGGAATATTTATCCCTCCTTGTAAATCGAACAGGCCTGAAAATTTGGCCATTTAAATGCTTATTATTTGAATTTTTTTTCTATTTTATGAAATATGTTTTAAACAGATCTCAATTTGGGTGGCCTCTTGCCGCAAATCAATTGATTCAAGCAAAGCTTGTCCACATGCAAACGGATATTTCTCTTGCAACTCTTGGGGGTTAGTTTAGGGAGGCCCCTCGCCTCTTCCCTAAAGTCTCTCATTATCAGTCTCAAGAGAGTCAGACGTGTGATAATATCGGAGCTTAATTAAAAACTTCCACCAAGCAAGACGGTGGAGAATAAGGATAAACAATACCAGTATTGTTCCTTCTGCTGCCAAGATATAAAATCCATAAGCACTTGCCATACCTATGCCTGCTGTCGCCCACAAGGTTGCAGCCGTGGTCACCTGTCGGTTTAAAGGGTGAGGGTTCGGAAAAACGTGCTAAAGATCTCAAGTCTCTAGCAGAGAACATGGTCAAAAAATTGATCTCCTTTTAGTTGAATAAAGAATGATCTCGGGCTAAGATCTTTTATGAAAAGCTCTGATTTATGGCCAGTCACGAGAGGATGAAGCTCAAGGTCACCTCATGAAAATTTTTGAGAGAGGATAATGGAAAGAATGTTACCATCCCACCCAGCACCACATAGGGTGACAAGGAGTATTTCTGACATTGTCTAGTCTCGATTACGTCCGATCTTGGATCTTCTAAGTCTTTAAAGTGATCTAAAAAGCTAATTTCTAGTGTAGGTTCCATTTCTACCTCCTTTTTCTTTTGAGGTAGAATCTCATTTCTTCAATCTATTAGCTATCTTTTTTCATGAGGTGGCCCTGCCTTTAGGTTACTTTCACTTTTTCAAAATAGAGGAAACCCTTTCAATAAGTTGTTTATAGGGATCCGTTTTTGTTATCTGTTCTGCCTCTTGTTTAAGAGAAGCAATAGCTGTTGGACTGGTATCATCTAATGATACATCACTTTCAAATTGAAGACGACAATAATTATCTTTAAGTAGCATTTTTAGACTGCAGTTGGCAGCTGATGTCGCGCCATTCATAAAATCATCGACCGCTTGAGGAGCGAAACCAATGAAACCTTCATCTGCCTTCATTTGTGGATAAGGGGCCTATCCTGTTGCAAGAGAGAAAAGAAATATTGAGTGATCAGGAAAAAGCTCTTTCGCGCGAGAAAAGGGTAGTAGAGCAGGATCGTTTGCGGCTACGCTGCCATCAATAAATTATCACTCCATCTTTTTCCGCCAACAATTCTCGTGATTAGTTTATAAACATTTCTTCTAATTTATATATGAACTTTTTACAGGATGTTATCTTTTTGCTAGAGGAATGCTGAAGATTTATATTTTCTTGTACATTTTTAAAAGCTGAACGTGTAAGAGACTTACTTATAAAATATGCATAATTATGTGCAAAAATCTCATCCCTCAATAGCTCATCTGGAAAAACCGTTTGAACGTGTCCCTCATATGTTGCATCATATATAATAAATTCTGATAAAATTTTTAAGCCGTTGTCTTCTGTAAGAAACCAAGCTTCTAAAGGTCTCATGCTTATATTAGTGTTGTTCTTAGAGCTATATTCTATGTAAGCAATTGTTCGATAATTAATAATATCTCTAGCAGCATTAAGGCTGTTTTTAATTATTATATGTCCTTTGGAGCTTTTCTTAAGAAAATTATCTTTCAGGGTTTTAATTTTTTTAGGAGTATTAACTCCCGTTCTAAAGCAATGGGCTGCTATTAAACAACTGGGGCAATCTAATAAATCTATTTCAGAAATTAGAGTATTTACTAGTAATTTAAATTTTTCTATATTAGAAAGTTCGCTATGAAACCTGTTGATATAGTGAATATATAGGATGCAAGCATATGGTGCAGCTAAAATTGCTTGCTGAGCAGTAGATAAATCAAAGAATCTTAAGACTTGTTTATTATTAGATTTTTCGGGTAAATAATTGTATGCGTTAATGCATTGCGTAAGATAAACCGAACAAAATTTTTCAAACATGTCATGGGTAAGGTCTAGATATGTATTGGAAACCTCGTCCAAGGCTACTCCTGGAGATAAATAGATTGCATACAAGCTTTATATTTTCAAGAAATGTCTGCCCTTTTTTATTTTTTGTGTCACCACCCAGCAATTTTTGAGGTAAGGATCTACTATCAGAAGGTTCGTTCTTAATGAAGACTTTAAACACAATAACTTATATAAATCTCTCTAAAATTTAATCAACAGTTTTTAGTCTTCTCTTTGGTCTGTCCAAAGAACTTTTAAAAATTGATAGGGTAAATTATAGAGTCTAAATCGCCCATCTAAGTGAGTAAGTATATTTTCTTTATCCCATCCATCGAGATAGATCTGTTCTAAAGCATCCAATGTCTTCGTCAATTTGTATCCCTTTAGGACTGAACTTTTTTCATTGCTTTGCTTATGACTTAATTCAAACATTACCGAACGATCTCTGTCTCCTCTCCTCCAATGAATCGTAATTTTGTTTCCATTTTGTATAATTTTTCCATTTTTAAATGTTTTTGCAGCTTCATACATCCTTTCCATATCATTTCTTTTAGCTGAATTCCTTAAACGTATTTCTTGAATGGTTGATAAGAAACTCTTTCTCTGCTCATCATTTGCGGAAGCAGCAGCAGCAGCAAAACTCGAATGTGATTCAGGGCTCTGAGATATGACCTGTTTATTTAGGTCCGGTACTCCACGGGTTTTTATTTTAGGAGGCTTAGAACGCCTAAGTTCAGAAGTATTAGGGGTTGAAGTGCTCGACGAAGGGAACGCCCCTTCTCTTGAAGAGGTAATCTCATTTTTTAATTCTTCTGATCTACCTTTGAAAAAGAGAGGTTTCAAGCGCTGAGATCTGTTCGAAAGCTTTTTTCCCTTAGGTTGAGAAAAAACAGGCCCTTCAGCAGCCCCAGCCGGATCCGCCAGATCATCTACAAGACCAAACCAGTGTTTCCTTTCCTCATACACCATTTGGCAACCCTTATAAAAATTTTCAACGCTATCTCCTATACGCAAATAATAAAGATACCTAAGAATCATCAGCGGTGCATTATAATCGCCTATTTGAGAAAAATCTCCCTGACGCAGTGCAACCAACATTTTCTGTCTCATGATTTCTTCAAAAAATTTAGCACTCGTTGTCGTAGAACATGCTTTGATAAAACTTCGAAGAGGTGAGCTCGCGGAAGGTGTGTTTCCTCTTAATTGGCTGATTAAGTCTCGAGCAGACAGGAAAACATTTACGAGGCTCGCACCCGTGGTCCAAACATTAATATAGGGGTCAAGTTGAAAAACCAAATCAGTTCGAGGATAAAAAGTATATATATTGTAGTACCCTGCCTGATGATGTGTTTGTATTGTAT
>JAIEOZ010000280.1 GCA_019750035.1 Alphaproteobacteria bacterium
TGGGGATGGGGATCAGGCGGTTATCTCAGCGCCTGGGCATTAACACAAACAGATCGGTTTAAAACGATTATTGTGGGAGAAGGAGTTTCTAACCTTATTTCTCAGGTGGGAACAACAAGCAATCCTGCTTTGCTTCAAGCTATCATGGGAGAACCTTTTTGGAAGGACTGGAAAGCGTGGGAGGAACAAACACCTATTTCCCATGTCAACAGTATGAACACCCCAACCCTTCTCCAATATGGAAATGATAGTGACATAATTTTGCCCTCCCAAGGAGAAGAACTTTATTTTCCGCTTAAAACCAGGGGGATTCCTGTAGAAATGATTACTTATCGAGGACAGAGCTATAGCTTTAGTAGCCCTCATGTAACCTTATTGGCCATTCAAGATCTCGAGGAATGGTTAGAAAAATACTTAACCCCTGCCTCAAGCTCTAACGTCACAAAATAAGAGAGAGTTTAGAAATGAATAAACTCTCCGGGTTGATGCTTCTGTTTTTTTTCGTTCTCACCTTTTCTCTTATTAAATGCGGATATGCTGAAACGTCTTCTAACCCTCTATGGACGCCAGAAAAGGCTGTGACAGTTCCAGCCGTTGACTTAGAAGACATTTCCTCTGATGGTAAATATTCGCTCATAAAATTATGGAAAACTTCTCTCGTCGACGGAAATGCTGAGCAGTCTTCCGACTGCATATTGGTAGATAATAAAAGCTTAGAAATGAAAACACTTAATAAGGGAAGCCAGTCCTGTTTTCAACTTCAGTTTATAGGAGAAGGAAAGAAATTTTCTTATATGCTTGATGATGATGAAGAAAATAACCTTTCTCTCTTTGTGCAAGACATTTCTTCAGGAAAAATAACAAAAGTTCAAGAATTTAAAGAAGGATTTTATCATCATAGTTTTGCCCCAAATGGTGAAAGCTATGCCTTTACTCTTCAGGATAGACCAAAGCAAAGTTCGAGAATAAAAGGAGATGGAGATCCAATAGTAAAAGAAAAGCTTTATATTCAAAAAGTAGATGAAAATTTTCTCCCTGTTGGAGATCCTCAATTGGTAACTCCAACGGAGTTAAATTTATATCATCCTACTCTTGCTTCTTCTTATGCGTGGTCACCCGACAGTCAAAAAATTATTGTAAGGTCAAGTGCTCTTGTTTGGAAGAGTCCAGCACGCCTTGTATTTTATTTGATAGATCTCAAAGGGAACAAAATTGAAAAAATAGGGAAAGAAACACAATATGCTTATGACCCCAGTTTTTCTAATGATGGACAAAAGTTAGCTTTTATTAAATACGATGAGGGTGGAGAGCAAACACTCCCGCTTAGACCTTTCAAAGATATAGGCCCAAATACAATTCAGGTTTTTGACTTAAAAACGCAGAAGACGGAAAGCCTGCCAGCAGTAGACATATGGAATATCGTAGGATGGAAAGAAGACGATAAAGCCCTTATTGTAACCAAACAGGATGGAACAGAACAAAACTTATATTTTCTTGACCTTGAAACGCAAAAGCTAACTTTAATGGAAGCTCCTGACTTAACCTCTCTTAACAATGTCGTACTTTCCCAAAATAAAAAATTTATAGGATTTAAAGGAGAGAATCTGCATCATCCCCCAGAAATTTACATTTCCAGTGTTAATACCTTTTCTCCTAAAAAAATAACCAGCTTTAATGAAAAAAATGATCTTAGCGCGATTAGAGCTGAACCTATCCGATGGAAATCTTTTGATGGGCTCGAGATTGAGGGAATTATCACCTATCCTCAAAACTATAAAGAGGGGCAAAAAGTTCCTTTAATTGTTTCTATTCATGGTGGTCCGTCAGGTGTTGAATCTCAGATTTTTATTGGGAGCACTTCATTTGGTCCATATTCTTCAGCCGTTTTTGCGTGTGAAGGGTATGCAACTTTAGTTGTGAACTACAGAGGCGGTTTGGGATACGGAGATAAGTTTCAGCATATGAACTATAAAGATTTAGGGGGAGATGATTTTAAGGATGTCATGACCGGGGTTGATTATCTTATTGATCGAGGAATTGCTGATCCTAGCCAACTCTTTATCCAAGGGCACAGCTATGGAGGATTTATGACCGCATGGGCTATCGGTCATACTCATCGTTTTAAAGCGGCGTCCGTAGAAGCTGGAATTGTAGATTGGATCTCCCATATTGCGACAACCGATGGGCCCGACGCAATGGAAGCTTATTTTGGTGGGGCTTATTGGGAGGATTATAAATTATGGAGAGAGTCTTCGCCCTTAAGCTATGTGGCTAATATACAAACTCCTGCACTCATTTTGCATGGGGAAAGTGATATACGAGTCCCTGACACTCAAGCCATGCAGCTATATAGCGCTCTTAAGGAAAGAGGCACTCCAACCCGTTTTGTTTATTATAGAGGACAAGGGCATGGGATAGACGATCCTGTGGCAGCTCTAGATGCTATGAAAGAGAAACTTAAATGGTTTAAGGCTTACAAAAACTAAGCGGTAACTTGCATACGCTCTCGCTACTTTGCGTTTAGCCCCTAGTTAAATTCTACCATCAAAGGATAGGAGAAAGTTCAAAAATGGATAAATTACATAAGATCACATCTCTTCTTTTGTTTACTCTCAGCTTTTATTGTACGAAAAGTGGATATGCTGAAACTCCCTCTAAACCACTGTGGACGTCGGAAGATGCGGTAACACTTCCAAGAATTACTCCACAAGATGTTGCTTCCGATGGAAAGCATACCCTTATACAAGTTTCTTACATCTCCCTTAAAGACAATAAAGCTGAAAAATCTTCAGAATGGATGTTGGTAGATAATGAAACTTTAAAAAGGCAAACTATTGGCCAGCTTAATCAATCTTATCCTCAACTTCAATTTATAGGTGACGGGAAAATATTTTCTTATATTCTTTATAATGAAAAAGATAAAAAATCTACTCTCGTTGTGCAAGACATCTCTTCAAGAAAAGCAATAAAAGTTCAAGAATTTAAGGAAGATTTTTATAATTATGCTTTTGCGCCAGATGGCAAAAGTTTTGCTTTTATTCGCCAAGAGATTCCCAAACAGAGCCCAAGAATAAAAGCAGATGACAATCAAGGGATAAAATATAGCCTCTATTTTCAAAAAATAGATGAAAACTTTCAACTTGTGGGGGATCCTCAATTGGTGACTCCCAAGGAATTAAATTTGTATAATTCTTTTTTTTCTCCTTCCTATCAATGGTCCCCAGATAGCCAAAAAATTGCCTTAACGGCCAATAAATCTATTTGGAAGAGTTCATCACACATGGATATTTATGTAATAGATGTCAAAGAGAATAATACCAAAAAAATAAATGGAGAAGCACAGTACTTTGCTGATCTTCGTTTTTCTGATGATAGTCAAAAACTAGCCTTTATTAAAGACAATGGAGCAGGAGATCAGAAACTTCCTCTTAAACCTCTTATAGCACAACAACCTAAAACAATTCAGATTTTTGATTTAAAGACGAACGAAGAAGTAAGCCTGCCAGCAGTAGACATATGGCATATAGCTGGATGGAAA
>JAIEOZ010000002.1 GCA_019750035.1 Alphaproteobacteria bacterium
GCAACTTCTTTCTTATCTTATCATTTAGGAGGGTTAAGATGGGAATGGAGATTACCCTTTTTGTTAACTTCAATAATGGGAATATGTCTCTATTTCTTAATGAAGAACATGCAAGAAACACCTGTTTTTGCAGAAAGCAAAAACCAATCTGATACAAAGAAAATACCTTTAGTAAATATTATTAAAAATCACAAAAAAACCTTATGCGCTGCAATTTTTATATCAAGTATACCGGTCTCTATGTTTTATCTCGCTACTGTGTACATGCCAAATTTTTATGGAAGCGAAGATAGAATGAGTAATCCTTCTTTCTCTCTTATCTTAGTTTGTTTAGCTCAGATTTTGTGCATGATTTTTATACCTCTCTTCGGATATATTGCAGATAAATTAGGCAAAGAAAATCAATTAAAAGTAACAAGTATTCTATTAATCCTTAGTCCTATTTTTGTATTTTATGGTATGTCAATTTACAATAATACATACTTCCTTATTTTTGGAATTATAATCTTGAGTATTTTTGCGAGTTTATACTCAGGACCAGCTCCTGCCTTTCTCTCTGAGAAATTTCCCGTTGTGGGACGTTTTTCTGGCATGGGGCTGAGTATTGCAATAGGGGAAGGACTCTTTGGAGGGTTATCTCCAATAATTTGTGTAGGAATCGAACAAATTTTTCAGTCAAAAATTGCACCTGCCTATTTTATTATGTTTCTTGGAATGATTAGCTTTTCAGGTGTGCTCATTTTGAGAAAAAAAACAGCGTCTTTTTTAGAAGATAAGGTGATGAACACCCCACAAGTTAGTAATTCACTAGCGGAAACATACAGTATTAAATTGAAAAAATTTAACTCAAATTTATCTTGATATTTTGTATTCAGGTTAATATAGTGGTGGTGGGTAATTTCAACAACTAACAATAGAGGTGACTCATGGAAACTCCACAAATGCCTTAATTGAGTAGAGAGAGGCTTTAAAGCTTCTTTCTCTCCGCCGAGCTACCATTTGGCGATTGTAATTAAGATTCTTAATACAGTATTTTAGGGTAATTACATCTAAGAGAAGTATTAAGTTTTCTAAAGATAATAAAAAAATGCAGTTTATCTAGTCCTCTTTAAACGTTTTGGCTCTCTTTATAAGAGAGCCTTTTTTAATGATTGCAGGTCCTTGATACTCACATCCTTTAAAATAATCCTATATCTAACAGGCTACCAAACTCATTTCTCGAGAAGGGGTATCAGATTTTTTCCAAGTTTTAAGGAGAACTTTATTTTGGCTTCTTGTCAGTGGTAAAATTCCATGAAAAAGACCGTCCTGGGATTCCTCAGGCCTTACCTGAATTTCATAAGAAGGCCAGAAACCAAGGAGTTTGGTGGAAAGGTACTCAACTGGCGCTAATGCCATCCAAAAAAAATCTATCTTTTTCTTAACCCCAAACTCAAAAAGCTTTTCATAAAGATCACGATAAAAGATTTTGCAAAAAGACTCATAGGAGAGAGACCGATCTTTCGATTCCACTTGAATGCAGACGGTGCAACTCCATACTTCTTCATTCTGAGGAGTAAAAGGAAACATATTCTCCCCAACTTCCCTATAAAGGAAAGAAACTCTCTTTTTAAGAAGGAGAGCTCCTCCATAAATTCCTTTTTTATCATCTTGAGCTATGATAAAGGTAGCATTTCTATAATCTTGAAAAGAGCAACTCAGTGCAGGGTTTTTTTCGAGTTCTCCCAAAAGGGGGTCGATAAGGAGTTTATAAGATCTATGATGCTTGGGCTCAATCAGTTTAAGCATAAATTATTTCTTAGGATGGTGGAACAGGTAATGTTTAAGTCACATAAAACACTAAGATTAAACCTAAGATAGGCTTTTATAAAAATTTGAGGTATTCTTACTCGCATAGAACCTTTTAAAAATTTTTTACTTTCTTCATTTCATGCACCTGTGATTGTTTTTCGAGGACAAATCACAGGCGCTTTTTAAAAACAATAACTATCTACCACCACCACCTAACAAAATTAAGTCAACTTTCCCCAATTTAAAAAAGGAGAAAGGACGCATTGACGCAGCCTTTCTCCAAGTTTATAGGGAGGCTTTGCAAAGAGGTACAGGGAGGGTCGCCTCTTTGCAGATTTTCTCAACCGGAGGATGAGAATTTTGTAAACTGAACTCTTAGGATGAAAGCGGGTAACAAAAGAGCTCAAGTCAAAAGCTACATTTTTATAGACCATTTTATCAAAATATTTTATCAAGTTATTAATCATCAAAGCTTTCTTATAAAGTCCTGCTTAATGGATTACCAATACCATTGTTGTATTTAAATCAATCAACCTTAAAATGAGGTTATTATAAAACAATTGACACGTCAATCAGATTTTTAGAAATTAAATATCGTAAAAAAGGATATTATTAAAACCTATGAAAATGCAATCGATCTATATCTTCGTCAAACTTGCTGAAAGCAATTGTGACTTTAGTATGCATAAAATATTGGGAATCCCTCGTTCCTCAATGTGGGCGCATATCTCTGATTTGGAAAAAACGCTTGGAAAAAAGCTCATCAATAGAAAAAAACAGGGTTTATCTTTTACGGCTGCTGGGGAAGAGTTTATACCTTTTGCCTACAAGCTTTATCAAACATATGAAGAAAGCCTCGTGAGTACTCAGAAGGTTGACGATTCCAATATAGAAGGAGATATTCTTGTTTCTACAACAACGGCTATAGCCCTTCAATGGTCAATGGAAAGCACTAAGAAGCTATATTCCAAGTTTCCTAATTTACGGTTACATATTACTTCAGCTGATGCAATCTCAAGAGAAGAAGAAAATACTTCTGACGTGCTTATTAGGCCTTTTGGTGATTCGGAAAACTTTACAAAAGTATGGTTCATACTTTACCAACATGGGCTATTTGCCAGTCAAGAATATATTAACAAAATGGGGATGCCAAAATCTTCAGACGATTTAGTATCCCATCGTTTTATAGGGTATGGCGAACATAAATTCAGTTATTTTGACGATATTAACTGGCACTTAAAAGGACAAGATTATGGCTTCCCTAAATTAAAGCCTATTTTAACAATAAATTCAACAAAGGCTATTTTTGATGCAGCAAAGCATGGATTAGGCATATGCTCTGCTCCTATTGTGTCTAATAAAATTTATAGCGGTGAACTTGTCAGGGTTTTGCCCGAAATTATAGGCCCGACAATTAAAACTTATTTTTGTATTAAAAAAAGCGCAACAGGACGTAAGCTAAGAAGTATTGAGACATTTAAAAACTACTTTGAGGAACATTTAAAGCAGCTCGGGATCAAGATTACACAGGAGCTATAAGCCCTAAGCAGTTCTATCAAAAAGGGCAATTCAAGTTCAAACTTGAAATTGCCCGGTTAGCATACAATATGTCCACCTTAAATAAGGGACTTATATACTTGACTACCTCATCAGAAGTCAAGTATGGCTTTGGCTTCAAATAACTAGTTTTTCTCTCCATTTTACTAGTACGTCTTCCATGGTTGAATGAACCCATTTTGGGATGCTCTCCTTAGC
>JAIEOZ010000128.1 GCA_019750035.1 Alphaproteobacteria bacterium
GAAAGAGAAACTTTTACACCGGATCAAAATCTCGTCATTCTTTTAGATTTATCTCAATCAATGGATGTAAAAGATGTAAAACCCTCACGTTTGGTTCGTGCGCGTCAGAAAATCGAAGATATAACGAAGCTTGCTCAAGGACTAAAAATCAGCCTCATTGCTTTTGCTGCCGATCCACACATGATGACCCCCTTAACAGATGACATGGAAACCATTCGCCACCTTTTACCTTCACTCGAAACAGATCTTGTTTTTATACAGGGAAGCAAACTCTCTCCCGCCTTAACCATGGCCTTACGTATGCTTGATGTCGCCTCCGGTCATAACAAATCCGTGCTGATTCTCTCTGATGGTGGATTTGAAGATGCAGAGGCCATTGCCACAGCGCACGCATTGGCGCAAAAAGGCATCATCATCTACACAATGGGTATTGGAACGGAAGAAGGGGCCCCCTTACAAGATGGCGAGGGAAATTTCATTAAAAAGCAAGAGAAAGTCATTATATCAAAATTAGAAACAGCGAAATTGCGAGAAATCGGTACTGCAGGAAATGGGTTGTATTTGGAAGCGAATTATTCCGATGAACCTCTCCACATAATGCTTAATCAGATTAAAGAAAGGGCAAAAATAGAAGAAAGTACACGTCAGCTAACCCGTCAGTGGGAAGACCGTTTTTATTTGTTGATATTTCCAATGATGGCTATCTTGTTGTTTTGGTTTCGGAGAGGCTTTGTCTTTTCTATAGCGACATTATTGGTATGTTTACAAACGCAACAAGTCTCTGCTGTAGAGCTTCAAGAGTATTTTAAGAATAATTCGGAATTAGGAAAAGAGGCGCTGGACCAAGGTGATTATCCGACGGCTCTACAGAAATTTACAGATTCCTACCAGCTTGGAGTCACACATTATAAGGCGGGAAATTTTCTGGAAGCAGAAAGATTTTTTCGCGAATCGACTCGCCCTGAAATTGCCAATAAGGCTATCTATAATCTGGGAAATACGCTAGCCAAACAACTAAAGTTGGAAGAAGCTGTTGTGGCTTATGAGAAAGTACTGAAGGAAAATCCAGATCATGCCGATGCAAAACATAATTTAGAAATTGTAAAAAAATTACTAGAGCAGCAAAAAAAACAAAATAATCAACAAGAGCAGAATGATCCGCAAGACAAGGACAAAGATCAAAATAATCAGAGTAAACACAGTTCAGAATTAAAGGATCAGCAAAACCAGAGAGATCAGAATGAGGATCACGCGCAAGATCCTCAAAAACAAACTGATCAAGGGAAAGAAAATAGCGATAAGGCGTCTGAGCAGCAGCAGGAATCCAAACAACAACCGGAAGAGAATGACACGAATCGTCAAGAAACACCTTCACAACAAACTGAAGACACAAAAGAAAAGCCGGCCGATGAACGAGAATCAAAAGAGCATTCTGAGACTGCTCCCCCAGAAACAGAATCCGCTGATTCCCATAACACTCCCGAAAGCAAAACGACCCGCACTCCACAAGATCAAGAGGCAGATCAATGGTTAAATCGTATGGTCAGTGATCCCAAATCCTTTTTAAAAAATAAGTTTTATATTGAATCACAACAAAATGGCACGAAGGAGGTAATTCAGCCATGGTAAAAAAAACACTCTTAAGCTTTATGGGACTATTCTTCCTTATTTCTGTTTCTTTTGCTGCAGAATTTACGGCTTCTGTAGATCGTCATCAGATAGAGGTAGGTGAGAATCTGCTATTGAAGTTACAACTCTCCGGTGCTTCTGCGGAAAGCAAACCCGATGTTTCTACGCTTAAAAACGCCTTTAACATTATAAGTCAGCAACAATCCTCTAATATGGTGATTGTTAATGGTCACATATCATCCAGTTCGAGCTGGCATTACACATTAGTGCCCAAGAAAGAAGGTCAATACACCATTCCTGCTCTTACTATTAAAAGTTCTGCTGGTACGATAGCAAGCCAACCCATAGCAATTTCTGTAAGCAAAGCTTCTTCACCTTCCGCCCCCAATAAAAAGAACGGCATTACGATCTCAGCTAAAGCAAGTAAGCTCTCTCCCTATAAAAACGAATCAATTATTTATACCGTAAAGATAGTTTCTCGCTATGACCTAGTTAACTCTAGCCTCGGAAAAATAAACGTGGAAGGGGCTATTGTAGAAGCCAATGGAGAACCACAGATTTCAGATAGCACGCAAAACGGCGAACCTGTGAAAGTCATTGAGGCAACTTACATAATCACTCCCCTTAAGACCGGAAAGCTAATAATTCCAGCAATCGTCATTCAAGGTCGAATGCTTGTGCAGGATAGTAATCCATTTGATCAATTCTATGATCCTTTTACCATGTTACGGAATTTTAATAGCTTAAATCCATTACGGCTCGAGAATTTTGCTATTACGAGCCAAGCCGTGACTCTAGAGGTCAAAGAACCGGTGAAAGGCATTGACCCATGGATACCGGCTACGTCGCTTAAAATTTCTGAAAATTGGGATGACACGCAAATCCTTAAGGTAGGTGAACCTTTGACACGAATCTTTACTATCGTGGCAAAAGGGATTGATTCAGCACAGTTACCCAGTCTAAAGGCAGAACAGATTGAAGAAGATGACTTTAAAGTTTATGTCAATAAGCCTAATGCAGAAAGTGAAGTCAAAAATGGCATCATAACCAGCTGGCGAGAAGAAAGTTATACTCTGATTCCACAACGATCAGGTACGCTTATTCTTCCCGAAATCTCAATTGCGTGGTGGAATGTGAAGGAGAACAAAGTCAATTATGCGAAGGTTCCCGCACGTTCTTTAAAAGTAGAGCCGAAGATAGAGGTTCCCTCCGAAGAAAAGCCTCCACAGAAAATTTTGCCTCAGGTCAATAATGCATCACAAGCCATTATCCCTACAGTGGCGGCAAAAACACAAGAAAATACCATCTTTTATGTTATTATCGCGAGTCTTCTCATCGTGTTGTTGTTTATGCTTTTCTTAGTCATTATCTTCCAGCGCAAAATTAAAAGATTAGGTGAAAAAGAGAATAAAACCCCTCTGCTTGATACATCAATGATGAAAAAGATAAGACCTTCCGCTGTAAGTCATAAAGACCTCGCCAACGTAAAGTCAGCAGCTGAATTACAACACTTTTTGCAATCCTATGCTCAATATCATTGGCATACAGCTAAAAATGCATCTCTAGATATACTTTTTGCAAGCGCGAAAAAACAATGTCCTGCCCTTCTACAGAAAGATATCGATTATATTGTTACATCTATGCACGATGCGCTTTATGCTGACAAAGATATCAATCTTGAAGACATCAAGTCACATTGCATGGTTATGCTACAAACCACAAAAAAAAAGGTCAAAAAAACACAAGACAAAACTGAAAAATTACCGGATCTGAATCCAAATTAGGCTCCATGAACAAAATTTTGTGAGATCAACTCATAAGTCATCCCCGCGGAGGCGCACTCGTGTCCGGGGAAAATAAATGCGCTTCTCTCAATAACTCTCTCCTCCTGTCATCCCGGAATTTAGGAACCCTACGCGA
>JAIEOZ010000289.1 GCA_019750035.1 Alphaproteobacteria bacterium
TAACGTTTTTATTTCCATGGTATGTGCCTCGCTTTTAAATGTTTATACATTTATGGCACTTTAGATGCCGATAGGAGATTACTGTAAACTTCAGTAATCGCCAGGTCCATACCATCATCCTTTCTTACCTTGTAGATTTCTCATTCCTGAATCCTCATTCAGTTCTCAGCTTGAATTAGCTAATTCTTAATCAAAATAAATGTTCATAAAAACTTGGCCGTAGCCTTCCGAATGAGAAACCTCACCTTCATTAGAGCGAGAAACGATGTTCTACCTTGTTCTAAAAAGATGGTTAAAAACCCTCTTGTTCGATCTTATCTATGGATTTTTCTTACTCTTTTTTTCCAGATTCAAAGACTCGTCTAGTCCTTCTTTAATGCGCTTCTGAACAGAACCAATAATTTTTTCACTTGACTTAGAAATGATAGAACTAAGCTCTCGCGCATGTTCAACCGCTTGATTAATAGCTGTTTTTTTGGCTTCTGCTTGGTGAGCGGTTTTCTCTTCAAGGGGAGCTTTAGAGCAACAGCATTTTACTTGCTCATTCCACTGATCCATAACTTTTTTGAAATATTCATTTTGAAGTTCCATGATAGATTTAAGGGATTCAGCAAATATTTGTTGAGTTTCCGTCATTAACTCAATATTTTTTTGTGTGTTAGTCATAAGCATTTCCATATTGAACATAGGACATTTCATCTTCTTAAATGGGTTAAAAATCCTGTCTTCGCAAGAGGATGTATGTGATTCTTTAGCCATAAATTTTTCTCCTTTTTGCACCTTTAAAATATTCCTGTTTTCCTTTGAAAAGATTCAGCAGTCTTGTCATTCCTATTAATAAATGGAAGCGACAGTATATCCGGCCTCTTTAAACTTTTGAGTGATCGCATCTCCAATTCCCCGTGTTCCTCCTGTGACTAAAGCTAATTTTTTCATCAAAGCACCACTCTTAAAAATGAACTGGTATTTACGAATCAAGAGGTAGGATTTCATACCTTTCTTAATAAATTCCTAAGTCGGTTTTTAATAAAATTTTAATCAGACATCGGTTTAATGATTTTTACCTAAATGAACCTTAGATCTAGAAAACGTAAATGACATCTGAAGCCCTTACCTATGAATCCATAAGGGTTCCTCAAGAAGAGGGCTAATTTAAGCACAGCTTCCCTCATTTCAGCCATTGCCCTTTTCTTTATGAAAGATCGTTATAAGACAAAGTTGATTTAATAAAGGGAGAAATTCTTTTTATGAATAAAAATAAAGAGATAAAAGTAAAAGGAGAGTCTCCCATCGGCACTATTGTTTCCGTTCAGGGACCTGTTGTAAAAATTGCCTGCTCTACACTCCCTCCCCTCCATCAAGCCTTGTCTGTTAATGTTGGTAAAGATACCTATATTCTAGAAGCTTATCAGTATGTTGACCAAGAACATGTGCGAGCCATTGCCCTCCATCGCTCTTCAGGATTACGACGGGGGTTGGAGGTTTTTGATCTTAGGACTCCCTTACATGTGCCAGTTACACCCCATTGTCTGGGAAGACTTTTAAATGTTTTTGGAGAACCTTTAGATGGGAAGGCTCCCCTTGAGACAAATGATTATTTCGATGCTGGGGATTGAAGAGATTTCCCCTCAAGACCGAAGCATTGTCTTAAGAGCTCGCAAATTGCAACGATATTTAACACAACCCTTTCATATCACAACAGAGCAAACAGGCATGAAGGGTGTCTCTGTCCCTCTTGAAAAAACATTGAGTGATTGTGAAGCTTTTATCAGTGGCCGTTATGACCACTACACAGAAGAACAATGCTACATGATAGGTGCAATGAAAGAATAGAACGGCTCATGAATAACTTTACCTTATACCTACAAAGCTCCACTCAATATGAAGAAATTAACGATATCGTAAGCTTTATTGGTGAAGATTCATCAGGAACCTTTGGAATTATGGCAAATCACGGTCGGATGATGACGTGTTTAAAATTTGGATTATTTTGGTTTCGCCATGAGAATAATACAGAGGAATATTTAGCTTCACCAGGAGGTGTACTTTATTTTGTCGAAAACAAACTCTTTATAAATACACGCCATTATTTGCGGAGTAAAGATTATCAAAATATAACGACTGCTTTAGAGCATGAGCTCATTCAAGAGGAAGAAAATATTCGTGGGATCAAAGAAAGTTTGCATCGGCTTGATGAGGAAATTCTCAAACATCTTTGGGAGTTAAAGCGAAAAAAAGCCTTATTCAGGTTGCATGATAGCCGAATATTGGATGAAAGCAGGCCTGGATACCTTAGTTGTTTATGATGATTTAACCTCTCATGCGAGCAGTTATCGGGAACTTTCTTTGCTTATGCGAAGGCCTCCTGGGCGTGAAGCTTTCCCTGCAGATATTTTTTATTTGCACGCGCGCTTATTAGAGAGATCAACCCAACTCTCTCCAGAAAAGGGAGGAGGAAGCATGACAGCCCTTCCTATTATCGAAACGGAGGAAGGAGAGATAGCGACTTACATTCCGACGAATATAATATCCATAACAGATGGTCAGATTTTTTTTGATGAAAGATTGTTTTCCGATGGTTTTCTTCCAGCCATAGATATTTCAAAATCCGTTTCGCGTGTCGGAGGAAAAGCCCAACATCCAGGTATTAAAGAAGAAGCGGGAAGAATGAAACTCGATTATTTGCAATTTTTAGAACTGGAAGTTTTTACTCGATTTGGCGCCAAAATCGAAGCCTCCATGCAAAAAAGAATACAAAAAGGGCGAATTTTACGTGAAATCCTAAAACAGGATCGACTCTCACCCTTACCGATAGAATTTCAAATGGCTTGGCTCGTGTCCTATAACGATGGTCTTTTTGATGAAAGCAAACTTGAGGACATCCAGAATCTCCTGAAAAAACTAGAGGAGCAAACAAAAATAAGTGATCTGACACTTTCTACTCCTCGAGGAGAATGGCAGAAGACTGTAAGGTTTTGGCTGGGTCATATTGAATTGGATAACCATGACAAAACGCTCTCAGCTTAAACACTATATCCGTTCCTTAAGTGAAATTGGCGATATTATGACGGCTATGAAAAATCTGTCATTCATCGAAATTAATAAATTAACGAAGTTCATGACAAATCAAGAGCAGGTTGTCAGAACATTAGAAGACGTTGGTTCTGATTTTTTGAGTTTTTACCCTTTATTGCCCTCTTTTTCAATGGAAAGAGCTCCAATTTATATTTTAATTGGTTCAGAAAGAGGCTTTTGTGGCAGTTTTAATAATATTATTATGAATCAATGGCTCAGTGAGGTGAAAAGTGAGGTTAAAATAATAGCTATTGGGCGTCGGTTAATCTTGAAACTATCAGATGATTTTCAAATCATAAAAGAAATAGAGGGGCCCAGTGTTGCTGAGGAAGTACCAGAAGTAATCTCCTCCTTAAGCTCCTTTTTAGAAGAAAATTCGATAAGCCTTTCCTTCGGAAACTTTCATATCATTTACAATGAAATGATAAATAACCAAACCATAACAAAGAGCTTTTCTCCTTTCACAAAATTAGGGGAACAAAAAAAG
>JAIEOZ010000315.1 GCA_019750035.1 Alphaproteobacteria bacterium
CCTAGCCGAAAAATCTTTTTATCCCTTGGGAGGGTGCTCACATAATGTTCCTATAGAGACTCTCAAGCTGACTGCATTCTTCTTGTGAAAGTTCTTTAAACTCATTCTCTTGAGCTCTTTTCGATAACTTACCGCCATTTTGTTGAAGAAAATGGATTAATAAATCCGTTAAGTGGTTTGGCATATCAAAACGTTCATTAATTGCAGATTTCATTTCATCATATCGCTTGAGATAATCTATTTCTTCTGGAAGAATGTGTTCGACGGTCTCATAAACGCACTCATAAAGAAACTCTGCTTGCTGTGTGGCATCAAAATACCGATAGAGATCGATTGTCTCATTGAGGACATCAACATTGCCATTAGGTGTTGGATGCCACTCAATAAATTCAAGACGTGGCCGGGAATAGTCTTCAAGTACGCGTTTATATTCATCAATACGTCTTAAGATTACGGTTGATAGAGGAAAGGTAACACCTTTTTGGGAAAATCCACGTTCAGCGAGCACATGATGCATGAGATAGCGATGAATGCGTCCGTTTCCATCTTCAAAGGGATGAATGAAAACAAAACCAAAAGAAATCAAAGCCGCCAAGATAACTGGATCGAAAGAGCTAGCTTTAAGGTATTCGTATGATTCAACCATACCTTGGATCAATCGTGAAAGATCTTGCCATTTAGCGGAAATATGGTCTGGTAGGGGTAAGTTTGTTGATCTTTCATGAGCTCCAATAAAACCGCCTTCTTGACGCAATCCCATGTGGATAAAGCGATGGTCTTCAATAACGATGGTTTGAAGACGCAAGAGTTCATTAATAGATAAGGGATGGAGACCCGCTTGACCAATGGCTCTTCCCCATCGTTCTGCTCTATTTTTAGGAGGGCGTTCTCCCTCGATGGCAAAGGACGCTCTCGAATCTTGGAGCAAAAGGAATGCGGCAGCCCGCGCGAGAACGTCAGGATGTATTAATCCCGTTTTCTCGCGAGCTAAAGAATCTATATGGAGGGTTCTAAACTTTTCGAGCTTTTCTGTTCGCCAAACAAGAGGACAAAAATTCTGTACACCTGTGAGGTTATTATGGACGCGTTGTCGCTTCGAGGGTTTGGAGGGACCAACATATTGTTGTTTAGGATCTAGAACGTCAACAAAATTGCCAGTTTGTGCATCAGGAAGATTGAGTTTTTTATCCGTCAACCACTCATATAAAAACCAGATCCTGCGGCTATAGCGACCGACTGGTTCAGACTTTATCCATTCTTCGATTTCTTCTGGGCTCATTCTTTGGAATAAGGCGCTGAGAACGGTAAGATTAACGCCTTCATATTTGAGAGCAAACGTCAACTGAGAGGCAATCGTCTGATCAGGCTTATATCTTGGTGTGTAGATACTCCAATTGTCCGTATCGTAACGCTTATGGTGGAGACTGATAGCAGCAAGTTTATTCGGTAAAGGGATCTTAAGATCATAAGAATCAATCAAACTAGCGTACCCAGCTATCCAACATTCTTTTTCGGGCAAAGGACGTCCATGAAAATAGCTTACAGATCGTGAAATTTGATTTTTTTTAATTTTTTTCATGAAAACAACATGTGGTTATTAATTTTATAACTTTAGCATGAAAAATCCTTTTTATCTATGAATTTTGATTGTATTAATGCAATTTTTTGAAAAATACTTTTTACAAACGTCATGCGTCTTGGATATTCAGTCTTGCAGAGCCACATATGTCGTTTTCATATTGTGGGATTATTGAGAAAGGAGGGGGGATGTCTACTATAGGTTCACTGCTTAAGCTTAGGGAGAGTAAAGAGAAACTGAGAGCCATTATTTAAAGAAGATTTTACCCATAATCTTCCTCCATGAGCTTCTATAATCTTTTTAGATAGGGAAAGACCCATTCCCGTTCCTTCATATTTAGAAGGAGGATTAAGGCGTACAAATAATTCAAAAATTTTTTTATGGTATTTTGCATCAATTCCAATTCCATTATCTTCGATTGTAAAGATATATCTATTTTTCTGTTCTTTAACCGTAACGTATATAATTGGTATGTCGCTTTCATTAAACTTTAAGGCATTGCTAATCAGGTTTTGAAAGACGTGAGTAATGAGCGTTATATCTCCATAGACTGTTGGTAACCTATCTGAATAAATGAAAGCTTTTTTATCTTTTATTTTCTTCCATAAAATCATTTTTACTGAATTCAGGGTATGTTCAAGAGGGAATAAACTTTTATTGAGTTTGGAAGTTCCAAATTGGGAGTAGGATAATATCCCATTAACAAGAACATTCATATGTTTAACGCTTTTTGAGAGAACGTCTAAATATTTTTTAGCTTCTGGATTTATATCTTTATTAAATTTTTCTTGAAGAATATTGTTATAATTAGCAATTGTGCGTAAAGGTTCGTTTAAATCATGTGCACATATATGAGCAAATTTTTCCAATTCAATATTCGATTTATTAAGAGCTTTGATCATGCTCAGCATTTTTTTTTCCAAGCTTTTACGCTTTGTAATATGTTCTACGAATAAAATAATACCACCAATATTGTTTTCACTTTTATACCAAGGAAGTATTTCCCATCTAAGCCACTCTATACTTCCATCGTGTCGTTTAAAGCTATCTTCTTCACATTTTAAATGCTCTCCATTTAGGCATCTCTCATGAATTTTTTTCCACTTCAAGGGAATGTCACTGACAACTTCATAATGGTTTTTTCCAATGACATCTTTAATTTGAGCATTTGTTTCTTCAGCCCATCGATCGCTTGTAATAATGTAATTAAGATTTTTGTCAAAAATAGCAATAGCTGCAGGAATTCTCTTAATAAAAACTTTTAAGACATTCTCTTCTTCTTCATTAATAATGAGGGTATTGGTTGAGAGGCTTTGAGAAGGAAAAAGCTCAGAAATCGAAAGAGGGTTCGCGGGACTACTGACATAACTCCTAGGTATTTCCATTGGAGAATGTTTGCTTTTTTTCATTAAACTAACTTCCTTTTCTAAAAATATTCATCTATTTAAGCTATGTCTTCTTGCTTAAATACGCATTGTTTCTTGTATTATACACCCTATCATGTTGTTATCTTTTGCAAGATGAAGAGTTTAAAAAAAACTTTTTTATAAACTTTTTAAAAGAGAAGGTTTTGTAGTATCTCATTAAACAGCAGCAGGGGGCTACTTTAGGGAGAGATACACTAAAAGATCAATATGAATATTGATCACCCCCACTAAATTTGAAGAAAAGAGATTATCACTTTAAAAATTAAAGGGGTTTTTGTAATCGTTTAAATAAGTTTTTTCAAGGGGGCACACGATGCAGATAGATAGAAGAACAAAGGATAATTCTCTTAAAATAGAAGACAAGAGGGAAGCTCATGCAGTAGAACATTCTGCCAATAATCACTGCCTTACGATAGATGAGTATGTGGGTCAAAAACTTCGAGATTTTAGAGAAAGAGGTGGCTTGACTCTTTTAGAGTGTGCGGAAAAAGTAGGTGTTTCTCACCAGCAAATTCATAAGTATGAGTTGGGTCAAACTAAAATTTCTACAAGTATGCTTTATAAGTTTTGTAA
>JAIEOZ010000215.1 GCA_019750035.1 Alphaproteobacteria bacterium
AAAAGATGTCGATTACAAATGTACGCAAACAGGAACTTATTAAAGAGTTTGCAACGAAAGAATCAGATACAGGATCACCTGAGGTTCAAGTGGCCGTGTTGACAGAACGAATTAATAATCTCACGTCTCATTTGGGTATTCACAGGAAAGACTTCCATTCTCGTCGAGGTCTTTTGATGCTGGTAAGTCGCAGGCGTCGGCTTTTGGATTATTTGAAGCGGACAAAAGAAAGTCGATATGTAGAGCTTATTGCACAGCTAGGGCTCCGTCGTTAAGGATTATAAAAGGAATCAAAATCGAATGTTTAAAATTTACAAAAAAGAGATCCAATGGGGAGGACAAAAGCTAACTCTGGAAACGGGAAAAATAGCCCGTCAAGCGGGGGGGGCTGTCGTTGTAACCTATGGAGAAACGATCATTTTATGCACAGTTGTTGCGAGAAAAGAAGCAACTCCTGACTTAGATTTTTTTCCTCTGACCGTTCAGTATCAGGAAAAAGCTTTTGCGGCTGGACGAATTCCAGGAGGATTTTTTAAACGAGAAGGCAAGCCAAGTGATCACGAAGCTTTGGTTTCACGCCTCATTGATCGTCCGATTCGACCTCTTTTTGTGCCCAATTTTCGCAATGAAACCCAAATCATTTGTACAGTTTTAAGCCATGATATGGAAACACCGCCAGATATACCTGCGCTTGTCGGAGCTTCTGCTGCTTTGACTCTCTCAGGGCTTCCCTTTTTAGGCCCCATTGGGGCTGCACGTGTTGGCTTGGTGGATGGGCAATTCGTTTTAAACCCTACTTTAGCTGATGTTCCTAACTCTAAATTAAATTTAGTGGTCGCCGGAACAGAGCAAGGTGTTTTGATGGTAGAATCAGAAGCTCATGAGCTTTCTGAAGAGCAGATGCTTGATGCCGTTATGTTCGGGCATACCCATTTTCAACCTGTTATTCAAGCTATTATTGATCTTGCGGAAGACTGCGCACAAGATCCTTGGGAACTTCCAGCCATGGATCCCCAAAAGGAAAAACTTGTTGAGCGTCTTCAAGAACTGGCTGTTGAAGACCTTAAAGAAGCTTATCAGATTAGAGACAAAAGCCTTCGACATAAAAAATTGTCGCTGCTTAAATCCCAAACCGTTGAAGCGCTTAAAGAAGAAGGGTTTCCTGGACCTTTGAGTGTGATTGAATTTAAGGAACTTGAAAAAAATTTGGTTCGTAGCGATATCTTAAAGAGTGGCCTCCGCATTGATGGCAGAGACACAAAAACGATTCGTCCTATTGTGAGTGAGGTCGGCATTCTTCCCCGAGCTCATGGGAGCGCCTTATTTACCAGAGGATCTACGCAAGCGCTTGTTGTTGTGACTCTTGGCACAGGTCAAGATGAACAACTGATAGACGCTCTTGAAGGTGAATATAAGGAAAACTTTTTGCTTCATTATAATTTTCCTCCCTACTCAGTAGGCGAAACAGGACGCTTAGGGGGACCAGGTCGTCGAGAGATAGGTCATGGAAAACTTGCTTGGCGTGCTCTTCACCCTTTAATGCCCTCAAAGGATAAATTTCCATATACTCTTCGCATCGTGTCTGAAATTACAGAATCCGATGGATCTTCATCCATGGCTACTGTTTGTGGGGCTTCTCTTGCTTTGATGGATGCAGGGGCTCCTTTGGAACGTCCTGTTGCGGGAATTGCCATGGGACTTATTAAAGAGGGCGAAGAGTTCGCTGTTCTTTCCGATATTATTGGGGATGAAGATCATCTTGGGGATATGGACTTTAAGGTTGCTGGGACAGATAAAGGAATCACTGCCCTCCAAATGGATCTTAAAATTACAAGCATTAATCAAAGTATTATGAAAATAGCACTTGATCAAGCCAAAGAAGGTCGTTTGCATATTCTGAGTAAAATGGCAGAAGCTCTTGATGCTGCACGTGAAGATGTAAAAGAATATGCTCCTCGCGTGATTACCTTTACTATTCCGAAAGATAAAATTAGAGAAGTTATTGGATCGGGTGGAAAAGTCATTCGTGAAATTTGTGAGACGACAGGAGCTAAAATCGATATTTCCGATGATGGCGTCATTAATGTTTCAGGGGGTAACGCTGACATTATTCATGCTGCGGAAAAAAGAATTCGTAGCATAACCGATGAGCCAGAAATGGGGGCTATTTATAAAGGTAAAGTTGTTCGTATTGTCGACTTTGGAGCCTTTGTCAGCTTTTTTGGAAGCCAAGATGGCCTCGTTCACATTAGTGAACTTGCTCCTCGTCGTGTTGAAAAAGTTGCCGATGTTGTTAATGTTGGGGATGAAGTTTTTGTAAAGGTTTTAGAAATGGACAACCGGGGTAAGATCCGTCTCACGATGAAACGGATTGATCAGAAGACGGGATGTGAAATTTCATCTCCTGTAAATAGCTCGGAAGCTGGAGCCTAGTCTTTTTGTTTGTTTTAGGAGATAGAGAGCGTTGAAATCGCTTAACCCAATACGTTTATCGGGGCGTGAGGTCCTTCCTCTTATTGAAGGAGGTAAAGGTATTTCTGTATCTAATGGAGAAAGCTCAGGCGCTTGGGCTGCTGCTGGAGGCGTAGGGACTTTTTCTGCGGTAAATCCAGATGCACTTGACGAGCAAGGGAGCCTTATCCCTATTATTTATAAAGGAAAAACGAGGCGAGAGCGCCACCGAGAGCTCATTGAATATGCAATTCAAGGAGGCATTACACAAGCCAAAATTGCCCATGAAAGATCGGATGGAACAGGCCATTTGCATATGAATGTTCTTTGGGAAATGGCGGCTGTGGAGGAAGTTCTTCATGGTGTTTTAGAAAAAGTAAGTCCTTTGATTCAGGGTGTTACCTGTGGGGCTGGGATGCCTTATCGCATTGCTCAAATTACGGCAAGCTATGGTATTTATTATTACCCTATTGTTTCTTCAGGACGCGCTTTTCGTGCCCTTTGGAAGCGAGCCTACCATAAGTTTCCTGAGTGGTTAGGCGCTGTTGTTTATGAAGATCCGTGGCGTGCGGGGGGACATAATGGCCTGAGCAATAGTGAAGACCCCGACAAACCAGAAGATCCATATCCTCGTGTGCTTGAACTTCGCAATGTTATGCGGGAGTTTGGCCTCCACGATGTGCCTATTATTATGGCCGGAGGCGTTTGGTATTTAAGAGAATGGGCGGATTGGATTGACAATCCCGACTTAGGTCCGATTGCTTTCCAATTTGGGACGCGGCCTCTGCTGACCCAAGAAAGTCCTATTTCGGATGTGTGGAAGAAACGCCTTTTGACTTTAAAGCCGGGGGATATTTACCTCAATCGCTTTAGCCCAACAGGTTTTTATTCATCTGCTGTTTCAAATCCTTTTTTGGATGAGTTAAAGGAACGGTCAACCCATCAAGTGGCCTATTCGATTACCCCTGTGGGTGATCATACGGAGGGTTTCCCTGTGGGCGCTCGTGGGAGATTGGTTTACCTGACACCGCTCGATAAAACAATGGCTGAAGCCTGGGTAAAACTGGGATTTACTGAGGCTTTGCGGACACCTGATTCCACCTTGATTTTTGTAACACCTGACAAAGCAAATGAGATTCATAAGGA
>JAIEOZ010000048.1 GCA_019750035.1 Alphaproteobacteria bacterium
GTCTGTCTTGCTGCAGGCGCACCTTTAGCTAAAGCGATGCACTTAGCAAATACAGCAGCCGGTCTTGTTGTTGCAAAAGTAGGCACAGCCATTGTTCATCAAGATGAACTTCTCGCGGCCCTACATTGTCAAGAAGTTCAAGCTCATGAAAAGAAAATTGTTTCTCGAGAAAAAGCCCATGATCAAGTACAAAAATGGAAACGACGTGGGAATCGTATTGTCTTTACAAATGGTTGTTTCGATCTTCTCCATCCAGGCCATATTCACCTTTTAAGCCAAGCTAAAAAAGCAGGAGATCGGCTTATCGTGGGTCTTAATACGGATCATTCCGTTCAAAAACTTAAAGGTCCTCAGCGCCCCATTCAGCATGAAAGCGATCGCGCTTTTGTTCTTTCTTCTCTTGAAGGAGTGGATTTGGTCGTCCTTTTTGAAGAGGATACCCCCTTTGAATTAATCCAGATTTTAAAGCCTGATGTGCTCGTGAAAGGTGCGGATTATAAAATTGATCAGGTGATCGGTGGCCCCTTTGTTCAAAGCTATGGAGGGCAGATTCTTCTTGTTGACCTTCTTAAAGGGCAAAGTACAACGCGCATGGTAGCTAAAATGGAAACGTAGGATCCCTCAAAAAAATTTTGAGGCGGGTCTCATAAAAAATTAAATTCTGATGCCCTCTTGTATTTTTTATTTGATTACATATTTTTATTTATAGAGTATACATAAAATAAAAAATAAATAGGTATTTTTAAAATATTATTATGGCAGTTCTAAACATTTTAACAGCTCCCCATCCTCAGCTTCTCAACAAAGCTCTCCCTGTTGAGAAAGTTGACAAAGAAATACGTAAACTCATGTACGATTTATTAGAAACCTTGTACACTCACAACGGCGTAGGCCTTGCGGCTATCCAAGTTGGGGTGCAAAAGAGAGTGATAACCATTGATCTTGGTGAACGAAATGGCCTTCCCTTTAAACCCCTTCTTATGGCCAATCCTGAACTTCGATCGGTCTCTCCGGCAACGCAAATAACAAAGGAAGGGTGTCTTTCAGTGCCAGGTTATTATGAGAACGTCATCCGACCTTTGGAAGTTCAAGTTTCTTACTTAAATGAAAATAACCAAGCTCAACTTTTATCAGCACGCGGTCTTTTGGCCGATTGTATCCAACACGAGATTGATCACTTAAATGGTATTTTGTTTATTGATCACATCTCTTCTCTTAAGCGTAATTTAATTTTGAGTAAACTTCGAAAAGAACAAAAGAAAAAAAGGTAGTTTATGCACCCACAAACCACGCGCCTAGCTTTCATGGGAACCCCTAGCTTTGCCGTTCACATACTCAACTCTCTTTTAAAGGCTCAGTATCAAGTTATAGCCGTTTATACTCAACCGCCTCGTCCCGGAGGACGTGGATATAAAGTACAACCAAGCGCTGTGCATGAATTTGCGATGGAGCATAATCTTTCCGTCTTTACTCCTGAATCTCTCAAAGCAGAAGACGTTCAACATCAATGGAGGGCCTTAAATATAGATGTAGCCGTGGTCGCAGCTTATGGCTTGATCCTTCCTAAAGCCATTTTAGAAGCGCCTCGACGGGGAGTCATCAATGTTCATGCATCACTTCTTCCCCGTTGGCGGGGAGCGGCTCCCATTCAACGAACAATATTAGCTGGCGATACTGAATCCGGTGTGACGATTATGAAAATGGATGCAGGACTTGATACGGGAGATATTTTGCTTATAAAAAAAACCACCCTTGATCATTCTACCACCTCTCTTTCCCTGCAGGATGCGCTTGCTCATCTAGGATCAGAGGCTCTTATTGAAGCTCTTCCTCTCTACCTTTCAGACAAGATGTCTCCCATTCCGCAATCCAAAGAAGGCATCACATATGCTGAAAAACTTAAAAAAGCAGAAGGCCTTTTGGATTGGCGTTTACCCGCTTCTCTTCTCGAACGCAAAGTCAGAGCTTTAAACCCTTGGCCTGGAACTTGGTTTGAAATCGGAAAAGATCGCATTAAAGTTCTGATAGCCCAAGCTATCTCTGGAAGCTTCCCTTATCCTCCTGGAACAATATTAGACAATCAGCTGACAATTGTTTGTGGTGAAGGGGCCTTGCGTATTTTATATGTACAAAAAGTAGGGAAATCTCCCCTCCCGACCGAGACCTTTTTAAGGGGATATGAACTCCCCTCTAAACAACTTTCTTATGCCACGGTTTAAACTCACTCTTGAGTATGAGGGAACCTCGTTCTCAGGTTGGCAGCAACAACCTGGTTTTCAAACGGTGCAAGGAACATTAGAAGAGGCTTTTACCGATTTTCTTAAAGAACCCATTACAGTTTGGGGAAGTGGACGTACAGATGCTGGCGTTCATGCCAAAGGACAGGTCGCTCACGTAGATATCTTTAAGAATTATTCTCCTTTTGCAATCCAAGGAGCCATCACTAAACGGCTTCAAAACTTTCCCATTAGCCTTCTTGCTGTTGAAGAAGTTCCTTCTGATTTTCACGCACGTTTTTCAGCGGTTAGCCGCTCTTATGAGTATATTATCCTTAATCGAAGAGCTCCTTCAGCCCTTGAAAAGTATCGAGCCTGGTGGATTATTCCTCCTCTCTCCATAGATGCCATGGCGGAAGCCGCAACTTACCTGATAGGTCATCACGATTTTTCTTCCTTCCGCGATAGCCGTTGCCAAGCTTCTTCTCCCTTTAAAACGCTTAATCTTCTTTCAGTAGAAAAGAGAGGGGAATTTATCCTGATTAAAGCCCGTGCTCGTTCTTTTCTCCACCATCAAGTCCGTAATATGGTTGGTACCTTAATGCGTGTCGGCAAAGGGGCATGGTCCCCACAGAAAGTTAAAGAAATTCTCGACGCCAAAGATAGACGCTTAGCCGGTCCCACAGCACCTGCAAAAGGGCTTTATCTTACAAAAATTGAATATTAAAAAGCTCAGGTATTATCAAGCTTGTCCAAATTCCTCAGACAAAGCTTCAGGTGTCACTCCAAGCTTGGCAATAGCCTTCTCCCACTTTTTTTCAATTGCAACTTGAAAAAGAATCGTGGCATCCCCTTCAACTTGCAGCCATCGGTTACTATGCAGTTCAGCATCGAGCTGGCCAGGTCCCCACCCTACGTAACCCATAGCCAAAAGGCACTCTTTGGGACCATCTCCTTCCGCAATGGATTGAAGAACATCAACGGTTGCCGTAAGAGCAATATGATGACCTAAAGGAACGGTGCCCATATGAGTAAAATCATCGGAATGGAGAACAAACCCACGACCCGTGTCCACAGGCCCTCCAAAAAAAATGGGTAAATCTCGTTTTATAGAGTCTTGCGGAATGGTTAAGTACTCTAAAAGACCTTTAAGGGTTAAATCTCCTAAATATTTATTCACAACAAGACCCATCGCACCGTTTGCATCATGACCACAAATGTAAATCACCGTTTTTTCAAACCGAGGATCTTGCATATGCGGCATCGCCAACAAAAACTGGCCCGTTAAATAACCTGAAAGTTCTTGTTTTGATTTTATCTCTTCTGTCATAGTATCTTTATGCCATAAGATGAGTTAAAAGTTTATTACAAATGCTGAATTTTATGAAAATTTT
>JAIEOZ010000248.1 GCA_019750035.1 Alphaproteobacteria bacterium
TTCTGCTTTAAGAAATGACATTGCTTGTCCTCTTGTTTTCAATGCCTTATTTTATAAAATTCATCCAACCAACTCAATACCTTATGCAGAGGTCTTTATATTGATAAATCAGTCTTACAAATTTAGGTCGAGATTTAATACGATGGTGCAATATAGAAGGGTCGTAATAAAACGGGTCAAGTGTGACAATATCGTCTATGGTTACAATGCCATCTGCAGCAGTAAGTCTACCTCTATCTTCTGTTTCAGAAGACGATTCCTGTTCTCTTCGAAGAAGTCTCTCTGCAGACATTATATCCAGTATCAGCTTACTGTTCAGGTTAATTAATTTGGTCATTATAGGGTGGCCCATAAAGACTGCTAAGGGAAGCTATATAACCTAACCCCTTTTTAACTTTTATGGGTGTCTTGTCACATAGCCACTTTTTGCAAGAGTCAACATCCTGTTCATGTATCTTTTGTGCGAACGGGTTATTCACCCAAAAATCCTTTCGTTCATGCTTTGGACAACTTTAGCTGTATGCGCTTCACTAAGATGGGCGTGGCGTTTTACCATCTGAAGGGTCTTATGTCCCAGAACCTCTGCAATTTCAGCGATGCTTGCTCCATTCATGGCTAAGTAGGAAGCGGCTGAATGTCGCAGGTCATGGAAACGAAAGTCTTCAATCTTTGCCCTTTTGATGGCATTTTCCCAGGCAGTGCGTATGTCTATGGGCTGACATTTCTTATCGCTTGGAAAAACATAGGGACAATGGAGTTTGCGGATTTTTGAACATTCCAATATTAAAAACAAGGCATAGCCTTGAAGGGGAAGCACCCGCCTATCATCGTTCTTTGTCTCATGCAAAATAATACTTTTACGCGTCAAATCCACATCTTGCCACTTGAGCCGTAAAAGCTCCATCTTCCGAGCTCCGGTACTCAGCGCTAAAACAACCACGGTGTATAGGAAGCGGTTGTCGCTTTCCTTACAAGCTTCCAAGAGTTTTTCACGTTCATCATCAGAGAGGAAACGGGCTCGCCCTCTGGGTTCCTTATATTTTGAAACTTTGCGAGCGGGGTTTTGCTCCATCCACTCCCATTCATTAACGGCAACGGTAAAGACGTGCCCTAGGGCTGTCACATAGCGATTAACAGTGCTTGGGCCAATTGACGTCCGAACTTATTTTCTGAGCCTACAAGCTTGCCTCTGTGCTCTATAAGAAGGGCAGGGGTAAGATCGGACAGAAGATAGCTTCCAACTTCCTGCCTCCACCACTTCAGATAATGACGCTGGTTTTCTGTGCTGTTGGGCTTAAAAGAAAGGATTTCTTCGCAATAGCGATCAATTGTCTCAGCAAGGGTATGTTTCTTAGCGGCGGCTGTTTTGAAGTATCGCCCTTCTCGTATGGCAGCTTCTGTATGTTGAGCCCATTTCTTTGCGTCTGTTAAGCGCTGGAAGCTCGCTGTTTGGGGCGGGTAACCTTTCAGTCGAATTTTTACGCGATGAACAACTTTCCCTTCGTCTGTGGTCCTTTTTTCTATCGTTGCCATCGTATTTTTTTCATATTAAGTGCAAACCTGCATAACAGTACATCAAGATACAGGAGAATTTGCAACGCTTCATTTCTTATGGGCGAAGTTAGGTATGGGGAAAGAGGAAGGGAATGTTTCTTATGTTTGTGAAGGAAAAGGAAGTTGATAAAGCTCAAGTTGAAAACTGGGCGGCAAAAGGAGGGTTTTAAATGGTGCCGAAGAGATGAATCGAACACCCGATCTACTGATTACGAAGCCAATTCAGGAATAAGGGAAAATGACTCTCTCTTGAAGAGGCTTAAATGTAATGATCATAATCTCAAATCTCCGAGATGCACTTTTTCCTTAACATTTGTGCCCTCTTGAGTTATCGCTTGCAAAGCGTTCTTAGGGTCTAACCCTAGCTAGTCAGACAGGAATATAAAATGATAAATGTCGAAAAAATTCTGCAAGGTATTGAAAACTTTGAAAGAAGTCACATTCTAAACGGCACTCTTTTGGTAGCAGTAGGAAATAAGGTCGTTTACGAGAAGGGTTTTGGCATTGCTGATGTTGTGACAAAAACGCCCTGTACAGTTGATACACAATATAATATTGCCTCTGTGACAAAACAATTTACAGCTGCAGCCTTATTGCGCGTCTTGTATGATGCTAATCCATCTATACCTGTATTGAAACGTGCACTCCATAAACCTCTATCGGAATACTTACCTCCTGACGACATTCTTTGGGATGGCGAGATTCCTGAATGGGCTGATTTCGTTACACTTCATCATTTATTGACCCATACTTCAGGTATTGTAAATTATACAGATCTGGATTCATTTTATGATACGATTTATCTTTCAGAAAACCCCTCCCTTCTTGACCTTGTGTCTTTATTCAAGGATAAGCCCCTTACATTTGAGCCTGGCTCTAAATATGCTTACTGTAATTCAAGCTATTTTCTATTAGGCCAAATCATATCTCGTTTAAGCTATAAGAGCTTTAGCGAGTATCTGAGGGAAACCTTTTTTGTTCCATTGGGCATGGTAAATACCTCATTACCCGCAAGAGGAACAAGCCTTACTCTAAAAGAAACAGAGCCTTATTCAAAACTTGCTCGTGGATATACTTATGATGTTGAGAGTTGGGCAGGTCCTTACAAAGAAATAGAAAATTATTGGCCATTAGAAATTGATCAAGGAGATGGTGGTATAATTTCGACCGCAGGAGATCTTATTAAATGGAATAACGGCTTATACAAAGGCAGGGTTTTGCCTCTTAATGTTATGGAATTGATGTTAACTCCCTATAAAGGAATTCCTGGTAAATCTGACGTTTCTTATTGCTATGGTATTGTTAGCAGTATGTCTCCTGTCGGACAAATTTTTGATCATGGTGGAGGCATTCCTGGTTACCGTATTTACCTTATCTATGTCCCTTCTTTTGAACTTACGGTTGTTTCGTTTTCCAACCTAACCTTTGATTTTACTTGTATTCAAGAGACAAGAGATTCTCTTAAGCAAGAACTGTCTCATATTGAAGATGAAGAGGAAAGAGAGAGCAAATACAACGAAATCTTCAAGAAACGACACCCTGAGGTGCAAAATATACTCCAAAATCATTCTCTGTTTCTAGTTGATGATCTTAAATCTCTGAAAGAGGTCTGACAAAGTGATTAGAACTCATACTATAAGGAGTAACTCAGTGGACTTTAGAATACTGTTGAAGAATGATATCCCCTAAATCGTTTCTGCCTTTGAGGAGATTGGCTGGAATAAACCTGCATCTCTCTATGACACGTATTTGCAAGAGCAAGAGAAAGGTCAACGATGCGTATGAGTGGCCTTTAAAGAAGGGAAGTTTGCAGGGTACCCCCAAATATGAATCCTTGCGTAGTGTATAAACCTAGGACTCGAGAAGAGAAATCGACTTTTTCTATTTTTCTCCCCATATGCTCCCCTTGACTTTTTCAAAGTGTCCCTCCAGTGTCCCATAGAGGCTATGTGAGACTTTCAGGGGATCAAAAAAGTGAGGGTTTACTTGGTTGCGGGGGTAGGATTTGAACCTACGACCTTCAGGTTATGAGCCTGACGAGCTACCGGGCTGCTCCACCCC
>JAIEOZ010000268.1 GCA_019750035.1 Alphaproteobacteria bacterium
GTTTGTTACCGGATTATATAAAAACGTATCAAGATGACAAATAAATACTATATTCCTACACCTGTTTTTGACACCTTTGAGGAAGTGATAGCTCAACATAAAAAGGTTTATGCTGATGAGAATCCCCTTCAGATTATTTCTCAGTGGCTTCATCATTGCTTCTCCCCAACAAAAATTACGGTGCCCCTATTTGCTCCCAAAGATTATCAAATGGCTCTCAACTTCTTACACAGCTACCGCGGTAGCGTTGATACCTTTACAGCTTATCGACGAGACCTAGAACGCTTTCTTCAATGGAGCTGGTTTGTTCGCAATCAATCACTGTTAGAGCATAAGCGAGAAGACATTGAATCCTTCATTGAATTCTGCCTAAAGCCTTCTAAACGTTGGATCGGATTAAAAACCGTTGCACGTTTCAAGACAATTCATGGAGAAAAGCGACCTAATCCTGAATGGCGACCTTTCGAAGCTCATATAAACAAAAAAAATCATAAAGATGGGCTTAAACCCAACAAAGACGCTTATCAATTCTCACAGCAATCTTTGAAAGTTATGTTTGGTATCTTGAGCAGCTTTTATAACTATCTTCTGCAAGAGGAAGTCGCTCAGGTTAATCCCATTGCCTTAATCCGGCAAAAAAGTAAATTTATTCAAAAACAAGCTAAGCTACAGCCCATTAGGCGTCTTTCTAACCAACAATGGGAAACCGTAGTCAATCTTGCAAAAGAAAAGGCACTCCAAAATATTGGTCATGAGAGAACAGTCTTTATCCTTTCGTGCCTCTATGGCATGTATTTGCGGATTTCTGAATTAACAGCAAGACCTCGTTGGACACCCACTATGGGAGATTTTTACAAAGATTCTGAAGGTAATTGGTGGTTTAAAACAGTAGGGAAAGGAAATAAGGCAAGGCAAATCGCGGTAAGTAATGCCATGCTCAATGCCTTAAAGCATTATCGTGTCACATATCTGAAACTTCCCCCCTTCCCTTCTCTAGATGAAAAAATTCCACTGATCCCTCATGCTAAAAATCCCAACACACCCATGACCAGTGAGAGACCCATACGACGACTTATACAAGTTTGCTTCGACCAAGCAGCGGATGACCTAGAAACCAATGGCAATCAAGAAGAAGCAAATAATCTTCGCATGGCAACGGTGCATTGGCTAAGGCACACAGGGATATCTGAAGATGTAAAACATCGTCCCCGAGAGCATGTGCGTGACGATGCGGGCCATAGCTCAAGCGCTATCACAGATAAATACATTGATATTGAATTAAGAGAGCGCCATAAAACAGCGAGAAATAAAACGCTAACCACAGAAACCGCATAAAAATAAGTGCATGGGTTTTCTTTATTCAATCTGCATCCATTTACCAGCTAGTAGTTGTTAGCGATTAGAGTTTTTCCCTTAACCCCGTTTTCTTGTTCCATTACTTCCCGAGTCCTCTTTTTAATGAAGCTCTTTGCCGATCTTTCTAACAACACGAATAAGCATCTAAATTACCTTCTTTTATATCTCTCGTAAAATTTTAATATTTTAAGGATTAATTAATCGTTTTATGAAAAACAATTAATAGAAAAATTTTAAACTGTCGTATGGGTTAGCAATGAGCATAACACCGAGAACCAAAGTATTTTTTTTAATTTGTATAGTTCTTCCTGGGTTATTAGAAGCCGTCTTGATTCTAAATGAACTCTATAATGATAGTGAAGCCCTACATCTCGCTCATACCCATCCACAATTTAAGCCTGTTGTTCTTATTGATACAGAAAAAGGAAGCGCTACAGGAGTGCTTATTAATGTACCAGATAAACCTGATTTAACACAAAGAGTTATCCTCACCAATGCTCATGTTATACAGGATGAGATAAAGAAAATTTATTTAGAAGGATTAGCTCCTGATGCAGATTCTGAAGACATAATAGATGACAGCAAAAATTTAGCATTTATTTCATCTAAAACTCACCATTATTTTAAAAAAAATGATGAAAACTTAAGAAAATATGATTATGGAGTTGTAGTACTTGAAAAAGCCCTTGATATTGAACCTCTCAAGCTCGCTAATGAACAACTTGCTATAAACACTCCCATTACTATTGTTGGATACGGGCAGAAAACTGTTTACAAAGACGGAGTACTAAGTGAGCGTCCAACCTCTGACCTTAAAAAAAGAGCTTTTAAAAGTACAATCACTGAAGTTAAAAATGAAGCGCATACCTTTTATACTCATATAAATGCTGAAACGATGGAAAAATTTGTTTTTCCTTATGAGGGAGATAGTGGGGCTCCTGTGTTTCATGCCAATCAAGAGGATAGTGGCGTTATTTTAGGCATTGTCTCGGGATTTATAAATAGTGAGAAGAAAGCAGCTTATATAAGCCCAACAATAGAAGAAATCTCCGCACTTTTAGATTAATAAACTTGAATTTTATAACGAGCTGTATATAATAAAATATACTTTACATTAGACAAGAGGTTGACAGTGCAAATTATAAAGCATAATATATTACGCTTAACTTCTTTTTCTTTTATTTTTTTATTAAATACAATTAACTCAACTTTTTCTGTTCTAATTCAAGAAGATTCCTCTTCTGAAAATTCGACAGTAGCCCCTTCCGCAAGTATTAAAAAAAATGTTTTTAATAATGTAAAACAAGAGTTAGAAATTCATGATTGGGAAAAAATACACTCTGTTATAAGTGAAATTGAAAACATTAAATCTGTATTTATTAGAACGCCCCACCCGGATGACCAAGAACTATTGCTATTAAACAAATTACCTGCATTTCAGCACCTCCGATTTAGCCCTTTTGGAGGTGTGAATGATCAAACTATCAAAATCATCCCATCCATTTTACCAAGCCTTACGGAATTTCATGCCCCTTTAAATCAAATTGGGGAGGAGGGATTAATAGCATTGAGTCATTCCGCTAAAAAACTAGAAGTTTTAGATCTTACAAGCAACTCGGGCGTGGATGATCAGGGAATATCTCACATCATTGCCCTCCAAAGCTTAAAAAAGCTCTATTTATCTAATACAAATATCACTAGCGAAAGTATAAAATATTTAAAATTACTTAAAAATTTAGAAGAGCTTCATGTTGTAGGAACAAGTATAAACCAAGAAGATCTGGCAGATTTAAAAAATGCGCTTCCCAAGCTCCAACAACATGGTGCTATTCAGGCTAATAGGTTTTTATAAATTTCGTAAACTAACCTATAAAATCAGCGATCATCATGAAATTTTATATTGAGAGCAAGCAGGTTTTATTTCATTAAGCTACTTTTTCGTGACGGCTTGGAGAGTTTTCTTCTATTTTTTCTCCATAGTTGCCGTAAGGCAAACGAGGAGAAGAGGCTTCTAATGCCTTACAAGCAATAGCTTGAACCCGATCAATTGAATCATTAGCCTTTTGTCTTCATGAAGGCATGCCGGAAGCTAGGAAATAACACAATATTAAAGTGTTTCTCTCTCTTGTAGAGAGGAATGGAAATGTAAGCATTTTGAGAGAAAAAAAATTCAAATGATATTGCAAGTTAAAAAACAAGTTTACATATACCTTATATAATTTATAATAATTTAATATTAATATGATTAGGAACTTGCAATGAAAAAATTTAAATTAGCAGGTTTTGTATTCCCTTTAGCTTTTGCCATCAACCAGGCTATGTGTGTTGG
>JAIEOZ010000151.1 GCA_019750035.1 Alphaproteobacteria bacterium
TCTGTCACCATAGCATGAGCCGTGATTCCAATAATAGGTATATCCGGATCTTTTGTCCTTATGATTCGCGTTGCTTGCAGACCATCCATAACTGGCATTTCCCCATCCATAAGAATAAGGTCAAATTTGTTTTTTGCAGTTAACTCGACAGCTTCTTTGCCATTATTAGCAATTTTTACATCACATCCTTCTGTTGTCAGCATTCTATTTAATATTAGCTGATTAACAGGGTGGTCTTCTACCACCAAAATATGCAAACTTGGTAAAATTAGTTCTTCTTCCTGACTTTCTTCTTTTGCATAGGCCTCTGGTTTTTCAACAGTTTTTAAATTTAAAGTAAATCGAAAAGCAGAGCCCTTTCCTTCTTCGCTCTCCACTTCGACATCTCCTCCCATGAGATTACATAATTTTTTAACAATATAAAGTCCCAGACCTGTTCCTCCAAATTTACGCCGAACTGATTGGTCACCTTGTATAAAGGGTTTAAAAATAGCTTCTTTCATGTTTGGAGTCATCCCAACTCCCGTATCTTTGACCTCTCCATATAAGCTTATATGATCTTCCATTGCGCCTTTCGAAGATCTCAGAGTAACGGCAACACCTCCTTTGTGCGTAAACTTAATAGCATTACTTATTAAATTGACCAAGATATGGCGAATATGGGTGGAATCTCCCACCAAAGTTATAGGGAGCTCCGAGCTTGCGCTCAATGTAAAACCAATAGACTTCTTCTCAGCTTCTAAAGAAAATAAGTGAATAATATCATTCAGCAAAGGTGTGGGATTGAATTGAACTTCTTCAACAGCAAGCTGACCTGCTTCAATCTTTGAAATATCTAAAATATCATTGACAATACTCAAAAGCGAGCCCGCCATTTGTCTCATATGATTTATATTTGCTTCCATCTCGCTAGGGGAACTATCTTTATCTATAATTTCAAGCAGTCCTAAAATGGCGGATAGAGGTGTTCGGATTTCATGGGACATATGGGCGAGGAATATGGATTTTGCCTTATTTGATTCCTCCGCACGATTTCGAGCATATTGTTGATCTTGAGCTTCTTGGCGCCAATGTTCAATTTTAAGTTCATGTATTATACGTCCTGTAAGACGTGTTAAAGGATCAATCCATTGAATAAGTTTATCATCATATCCTTGGGGATTATTTGCCAGAGCAATGATCCCTACGAGATCCTCACCGAAAGTAAGAGGGATTCCAAGCAAGGTATTTATCGGAAGGTGATTTTCAGGTATTCCAGTAGGATAAGGATAGGTTTTTAAGTCGTTAACCGACAAAGGTTTTTTTGTCGTCACAACGCTCCCTAAAATATTATTAAAATTACACAGTCGCTTTCCTTTGTTCTGATAGGCTTCAGAGATACGCCTAAGGTTCTCATTAATGTCAGCTCTGTCTTGACCAGCAAAAATCTGTTGAAGAAAGGGGTTCCCCTCTGCATCAAAAAAGAGTTCACCGATAAAGCCAAATTCACTTTCAGTTAATAGAAGAAACTTTTGGAGGATAAATTCTAGGGGTTTATAATGGGCGGGGAAATCTTCTTCTTCTCGATTGCTCTTTTGAGGGAGGAGGTCTCTCTCAATATAAATAGATTGGATGTCGGAGAGAGCTTGTAAAAGCTTATTTCTTTGTTCAAGGCTTTGATAAAGGCTTTTAATTTTTCTTTTTTGCTGTTTTTTCTCTCCCCTACATTCTGTAACATTTTTTCCAATTAAGAGAACGGTTTTACTATTTTCAAGACTTTCTCCTAAACTACATTCCATCGGAATATGGACCCACTCAATCTCTCGGTAGGAATCTTCTTTGCAACGGAGCTTCCAGACATTTTTTAAATAAATTTGTTCAGAAGAAATAAGATGCTCTTTTGTTATATTTTTAAAGCGTTCTTGATCTTTTGGATGAAGGAAACTCACATACGACAGAGAGAGGATTTCTTTAGGTTCCCAACCTAAGAGATTCTTCCATTCCTCATTAACTTTTAGAAATTTTCCTTCTTCAGAGATAAGAACCACAAGGTCAGGCGAGGTTTTAAAAATGGAATTCACTAAGGGTTGGAAAAAGCTATCCTCTTCTACTTGCTGGAAAGTCTCTCCTCTTTTTGCATGAAGAAGCGTAGGAGATAGCTTTAATTCATCAATTTCTTTTGACCCTTTGGGAGAAGAAAGTAGAGAAGAATAAACTTTTTTTAAGGGTTCTTCTTCAGAATCTTCCATAGCATTTAAGGGAGAAATGAAGAAAAAAAGAGCTCCATACATGCTCAGTAAAAAACTAAACATAGAAAGTTGTTTGGGATAAAAATTATGTAAAGTGATCAAAAACATTACGCACAACTCCTTCTTTAAAATTTAAAAGAAAATCTGTTGTACTTCTCTTTTTTGGTGTAATAAAACTAAATGACTCAAAAAATAATTTCTGTTTTTAGCAGAATAACCTTACCAAAAATTGTATTAAAAAGTCAATAGAATTCGATCTATTATATGAGTCTCATATGTACTGAACTCATACATTTTGAAAAAAGTCTAACCATCATGGAATTATGCTGTAGTAAATAAAATTAATACAGTTAATTTATTTGGTGCGCAAGTTTGCTAGTAATTAAGGCATTTTTCAGTACGTTTTTCATGGGCTATGTGGCCCTTAGTGTGAAAAAGTTTCTCCCCATATTCCTAATTTTTCTAACTGTGTTGCAGTTGCTTACATCACAAACGTCTGCGATTGAGGATATTTTAGAAATCCATACTGTTTCTAAATCACCCTCTTTTTATTATAAAACTATGCTTAATGATCAAGAAGTTAAGTTTAAAGAAATTCCCACTTCTGCTCAGGGAGATTGCGGTTTTGAAGCACTAGGAATTGAAAGGAAGAAAGCGATACCTCTGCTGCTAAATGCATCGGAAGATACTATAATGCGTGGTCTTCTTCGCAATGAAATTAAAGCAGCTTTTTATCAGGGAGAATTAGCAAATATATTTACAGTGCATCTTCATCAAGTGCGAGTAAAAGAATTTTTTGATATATATGAAAACATTCAGAATAATTACATAGAACAAGAAAAACTTGATAGTCTACTTGATAGTTTCTGCTTGGAAAAAGAAATTTTTGAAGATTATGTTTGGCAACAAGGGCAAGATGATTCCTTAATTCCGGTTCATAGAGCCCTTTACGGAAACAACCAAGCGGAAGAAAATATCCATATATTGCATATATATGCATCGGAAGATGGAAAAATAAGAAACCACTTTACCTCCCTTAAAGTGGTTGATCCTATAGAGCAAAATCAGTCATTAGATAACACGGATAAATCAAAAAACACCTTGTGCTCATCTATGCTTGTTACCTTAAAAGGCGTTGGAAAAAGAGTTAAAAATGTTGGAATAGAAATTAAAGAGGTCGGAAAAAGGATCGTTAAAAGTAACAATAGATCTTTAGGCACTTTATTTGGATGTATGGCTGGGTTTACTGTAGGAACCTTATTAGTAACAGAAGGTATTGGTGGTTTACCTTTGGTTGGCGATCCATCCTTGCTATCCGTACCTTAATTGTTGGTGTGTTGTTAGGTACAGGCGGCAACTTATCAAGCTATATCGGTGCTAGTATAGATATTATTACGAATGAGAAAACTGTTTTTGATCTAATAAATTTAGGTTATCAGAATACATGTGGTAACAAGTTTGTCACT
>JAIEOZ010000121.1 GCA_019750035.1 Alphaproteobacteria bacterium
ATTTTTTCAGCTTCTCATCGCTATAGCGGTATGTCATTAGGAATTTCTTGTGGAGAGGCTATTTTTGGAGGAACTTCACCTTTGATAGCTACAGCGTTAGTGGCTTTAACGGGTGCTTCTTTTGTGCCTGGAGTTTATCTTATGTTTTGTGGATTAATTGGCTGGGCTGCTGTGAACTTCTGTAGGCCTATTTCAGTTTTGCAGACCCAACGTCTAAAAATAAATAATAATTTTTTCACTAAAAGAGTAGCTTAAATACATTAACTATACAAAGCGTCTCTTAGACTCAACGGGCATTGAGTTTGCAAGATATTCACTGAATACTTGGACACGCTTCGAATTTTTAAGCGCCGTCGGATAAACGTAATATAAGTCTATAATAGGGCCCTCAACAGTAGGCAGTATATTCACAAGATTTGATTGTTCTATTCCCGGAAATTCTTTAGACAAAGCAACAATTCCTAATCCTAATTCAGCAAGACGACAGGCTCCCTTTGATGAGTTGATACTTATATAAGGCTTTCTCACTTGTTCTAATTTATTCCCTATTCGTAAAGCCCAGTCAATATCGCTAAAAAGTCTTATATTATATTCCCCAAAAGAGATTATTTTGTGCTTGTCTAAATCTTTAACACTTTGAGGGCATCCATGTTTTTTAAGATATTCTGAGCTTGCATACAACTTCAGAAAACAGGAAAAAAGATATTCTTGAATGAGATCGGATTGATCTTCTATAAAAGGTCGAATAGAAACATCAGCTTCACGCGCTTTAACATCTAACCCCTCATCATGTCCGATAATTTCAAGTTCTATATCTGGATAACGCTCAAGAAAACCAGCAACACGCTCCACAAGCCATAAATCTGCAAGAGCTACGGTTGTAGCGACTTTCAAACTGCCACAAGGGATGTCCGTTTCTTCCTGAATAGCTGATTTTGCATCCTCAAGAGAGGAGAGCATTTCTTTTACTTTTTCAAATAAAATCTCTCCTTGTTTTGTTAGTACTAATCCTCTGGGAATACGATTAAAAAGCTGTACTTTCATCAAATGCTCAAGAAGTTGAACATGCCGACTGAGTGCACTTTGAGAGATATTTAAGTCTTGTGCAGCACGATTAAAGCTTTGAGCCTTAGCCACAAAATAAAATATTTTTAATTTATCCCAGTCCAAATTCATTATTTTTATTCTAAAATGAAGTTCTTAATCACGATATTTATCATTATTAAATTGATATGACAAGAAAAAATTGAGTTCAATTGATTTATTCATTTTTAACTTTTTTCCAAGAATTACTTATCTAAAACCCCACAAAAGTCTTTGATTTTATTGATATAATATTCAAAAATCTAGATATTTTCTCAAAAATATATACCCCTTATGCTAAAATAAGGCTTTTAGATCTGGTGCTGCCAGATAGAATCACTAAGAAATTAGAATGTTTCTGCTTGGTAGGTGGTTTGCTTTACATTATCTATAAGTTTTTTTTGTAATAATCTTTAAGTCTCACACGTTAGGTGAGAAAATTGCAGAATGTCTTTTAGCCTCCCTAAAGACATTCTGTCTTATTTCTTAGCATATTGAAGGACAATCCACAGTTAACAAGCCCTTACGGTGTTTTACGATCTAAAGTTAGCTCACCACCTAGAAATATAGGATCGTTCTCTCATCACCATAAAACGATGAAGCTTTATTACCAAACAGAGGAAATCGCTATCAAAGCGAGAACTCTCTTGCATTTACCTTTGAAGGTTCCTGAATTATTGCAGAAGTTGCTGCTTTTAGGGTTAGATTGAAGCTCTGTAAAAAGCTGAGATATATATAAAATTCTATTTAAAATTGAGTTAAATTTTTGATAAAAAGTTTTAGCTGTTTTGAATTGGCCATTAACACCTGACCTGAGATTAGGTATATAGGAGGAGGTATTGATAAAGTAGGACCTCATGCTTCAAACACTCTCTATACGCAACATTATTTTAATTGACGATCTTCACATTGACTTTGCAGCAGGGCTTTGTGTTTTAACGGGTGAAACAGGAGCGGGAAAATCCATTCTACTCGATGCTCTGGGACTCGCTTTAGGAGAACGTGCAGAAGCAAGGCTTTTAAAATCTGGGACAACAAAAGCTGCTGTGACAGCGACTTTCTCTCTTTCTCCCCTTCACGCTCTTTGGCAACAGCTTGAGGACCAAGGAATTCCTTATGCACCCGGAGAAGTTATTTTTCGTCGCATTCTTGATTCTGAGGGAAAGAGCAAGTGTTTTATTAATGATCAAGTGGTTAGCCAAGCTTTGATGCGTCGTTTGGGGCAAGACCTTGTTGAAATCCATGGGCAATTTGACAAATTGTTCCACCATAAATCTCAATTAATCGCTCTTGATACTTATGAAAAAATAGAAAAAAGCTTGGTGAGAGAAGCTTTTAAGAAATACAAAGAAGCCAATCAAGTATTACAGACCTTCCAAGAAAATTCAGAAAAATCATTTGAAAGACAAGTTTTTTTACGCTTTGCGATTGAAGAGATCGAAAAAATAAAGCCTCAGAGGGGAGAAGAAGCCATCCTTGAGGCCGAGCGATCTTTGATTGCTCATCGAGCTAAAATTGCAGACACCCTTCTAGGCGTCGATCAAAATCTTGCGACAATCGTTACAAGTCTTTCCCAATCTCACAAGGCCTTAGATCGTATTCAAGAGCTATTACCAGAAAAAATAAAGCCTCTCATTGAAGCGACAGATCGAGCCATTGTAGAAGTTCAAGAAGTTCTTGAAGGAATGAACTCCTTAAAAACAGAAGTGGAAGGAACGCCACGTACTTTGGAGACTCTTGAAAATCGTCTTCACGCCTTAAATTCTTTGACTCGAAAATACCAAACAGAAAATCTTGTTTCTTGTTTAGCTGAGTTTAAAAATGAGTTTACTGATTTAGAACAAGGAGAAAATCACTTTGAGTCTTTGAAAGCAACTGTCTTCGCGGCTAAGAATGAGTACATTGAAAGAGCTCGCGTTCTTTCAGAAAAGCGAAAACAGGGGGCCTTAAAATTACAAGAAGCCGTAGCTATTGAGCTTCCTCCTTTAAAGTTAGAGCACGCGAAATTCCGTATCCACTTTGAAGAGCTTATCGAGGACGCTTGGAGCGTTTCTGGGATGGATCGAGTTGAGTTTTATATTCAAACAAACCCTGGAACTCCTGAAGGGTCACTTTCAACTATCGCATCAGGAGGAGAATTATCTCGGCTTATGCTGGCTCTTAAAGTAGTGCTGGTTAAATCAAGCACTGTGCCAACACTTATTTTTGATGAAATTGAAAGTGGAACGGGAGGAGCTGTTGCGGCTGCCATGGGAGAACGGTTAAAAGCTCTTGCGCAAAACATTCAAATTTTGGCGATTACCCACTCTCCTCAAATTGCCTCTTATGGAACTCAACATCTTGTGGTTGTTAAGGCTGTGAAGAATGAAGAAACGACAACCCACGTTATCCCCTTGCAAAACGAGGAGAAACATGAGGAGATTGCCCGCATGCTTGCCGGTGAAACAATTACGGAAGAAGCAAGGGCTGCCGCAAAACGTTTAATAGGGAACAGTGATGGATACGAGCCAAATTCCAGTCAAAAAATTATCTGAGGAGGAGGCAAAAGAAGAACTGAAGCGTCTTGCCGCTATTATCGCTCATCATGATCGACTGTACTATCTAGAAAATATGCCAGAAGT
>JAIEOZ010000131.1 GCA_019750035.1 Alphaproteobacteria bacterium
TTGAAGAAAAAGAGGCACTTCAGCATCTACAACTTATTACAACCAAACCTATTTTATACGTTTGTAATGTGGCAGAAGAGGATGTCTCGAGCGGTAATCATTTCACCAAACTTGTCAAGGTAAGGGCCGATCAAGAAGGAAGCCGTATGGCGATTACGTCCGCAGCTATTGAAGCTGACGTAGCCTCCCTTGATTCAGAGGAAGAAAAAAGTGAGTTTCTGCGAAGCTTGGGTCTTGATGAAACGGGCCTTACGCGTGTGATTCGAGAGGGCTATACTCTCTTGAATCTCATTACCTTTTTCACAATTGGTCCGAAAGAGGCCCATGCGTGGACGGTAGAGCAGGGGGCAAAAGCTCCACAAGCGGCCGGCACCATTCACACGGATTTTGAACGTGGCTTTATTTGTGCTGAAACGATTTCATTCGAAGATTACATTGCTTTTCAAGGAGAGCAAGGGGCAAAAGCCGCAGGAAAATTGCGCCTTGAGGGTCGGGATTACCTTGTTCAAGATGGGGATATTTTCCATTTTAGATTTAATGTGTAAAGGATGAGCCATTTCATTCATGTTCGAGGCGCACGGGAACATAACCTTAAAAATATTGAGGTTAAAATTCCCCGTGATAAGTTGGTTGTGATTACGGGACTGAGTGGATCAGGCAAATCTTCCCTCGCTTTTGATACCATTTATGCAGAAGGTCAGCGACGCTACGTGGAAAGCCTGTCGGCTTATGCTCGTCAGTTCTTACAGCTCATGCAAAAGCCAGATGTAGATTCAATTGAAGGCTTGTCACCCGCCATTTCCATTGAACAAAAAACCACCTCAAAAAATCCGCGTTCGACCGTAGGAACGGTCACAGAAATATATGATTATTTACGTCTTTTGTTTGCGCGCATCGGTATTCCTTATTCACCCGTCACAGGTCTTCCCATTCAAAGTCAGACAGTTTCTGAAATGGTAGATCGGTTAATGGCCCTTCCAGAAGGAACGCGTCTTTATCTGCTGGCCCCACTCATCAGAGGTCGAAAAGGAGAATACAAAAAAGAAATTGCAGATTTACGGAAACAAGGATTTCAACGCCTTAAAGTTGATGGGACTCTCTATGAAATTGATGAAGCGCCTACCCTTAATAAAAAAGTTAAGCATGACATTGAAGTGGTTGTTGATCGTCTTGTCATTCGCTCAGACATAGGCCATCGTCTACCGGATGCCATTGAGACATGTTTGAGGCTTTCCGATGGACTTCTTTATGCTGAAAATACAGATACGGCAGAAATGCACACATTTTCAGCTAAATTTGCTTGTCCTATTTCTGGCTTTACCATTGATGAAATTGAACCCCGACTTTTTTCGTTTAACAGTCCTTTTGGGGCCTGCCCCGGATGTGATGGTTTGGGCGTAAAAATTGTCTTTGATCCTCATTTGATCATTCCTAATCCTCAGCTTTCGTTAAAAGCCGGTGCTGTTGCTCCTTGGTCGGGGGCTTTTTCTTATTATTACATTCAAGCCTTAACGGCTGTCGTTGAGAAATATGGGGGAAGTCTGGAGGAGCCCTATGCTGCCCTTCCCCAACTAACAAAAGACATTATCTTACATGGATCAAAAGGAGAGCTTGTTTCCACGACCTATAAAGATGAAACCCGAACGTTCAAACAGAATAAGCCATTTGAGGGTGTAATCCCAACTTTGCAACGACGCCAGCGTGAGAGAAAAGAACGGTATGGACAGCCGGAGGAAGTGGATCGTTATCAAAGCACTTTGCCTTGCGAGGATTGTCAGGGGTATCGCTTAAAACCAGAAGCGTTGGCTGTTAAAATTCAAGCCCACCATATTGGTGAAGTGACTGAAATGTCTATTGCGCATGCACAATCCTGGTTTCATTCTTTGACAGAAAAATTGACCCAAAAAGAAAAAGATATTGCCATCAGAATCTTAAAAGAGATTCAAGAGCGTCTTGAATTTTTGGTCAGCGTAGGACTTGGCTATCTTTCTCTTTCCCGCGCTTCTGGCACCTTGTCTGGGGGAGAAAGCCAACGAATTCGTCTTGCATCGCAAATTGGGTCAGGTCTTATGGGTGTTTTATATGTTCTGGACGAGCCTTCAATTGGTTTGCACCAACGGGATAATGACCGACTGCTCGCAACGCTAACCCGTCTCCGTGATTTGGGGAATACAGTCCTTGTGGTTGAACATGATGAAGATGCCATTCGCGCAGCTGATTATGTTATTGATATGGGACCTGGCGCAGGCGCGAGGGGTGGTCATGTTGTGGCAGATGGAACACCTGAAGAGATTATGGCCAATTCTGCAAGCCTTACCGGTCAATATCTAATTGGTGTTCAAAAAGTTCCTCTCCCCTCTCAACGGCGTCAGTCAAAAGAAGGGCAGATCTTAAGGGTTGTAGGCGCACGATGCCATAATCTGCAAGATGTCACTGTCGATTTTCCTTTGGGCACCTTTATTTGTGTGACAGGTGTTTCAGGCGGGGGAAAATCCTCCCTTATTATTGAAACTCTTTATAAGGGACTGGCTCATCTTTTAAATGATAACTCTGCAATCCCAGGTCCTCATGATCGAATTGAAGGGATTGATTTGATTAATAAAATTGTTGATATTGATCAGTCTCCAATCGGACGAACGCCTCGCTCAAATCCAGCGACGTATACGGGGGTTTTTACGCCCATTCGCGACTGGTTTGCAGCTCTTCCAGAGGCGAAAGTCCGCGGGTATGCCGCTGGGCGGTTTTCCTTTAACGTCAAAGGCGGACGATGTGAGGCATGCCAAGGGGATGGAGTCATTAAGATTGAAATGCACTTTTTACCAGATGTTTATGTGGAATGTGACCAATGTCATGGCAAACGATATAACCGAGAAACCCTTGACATTAAATACCGAGATAAATCCATCGCGGACGTTTTAGATATGACTGTTGATGAAGCGCTTCTTTTCTTTGAAGCTATGCCCACAATTAAGGAAAAACTCTCAACTCTTTCTCAAGTAGGGCTGGGATACATCCACGTAGGGCAACGAGCGACGACGCTTTCAGGAGGTGAGGCTCAGCGCGTCAAGCTCTCGAAAGAGCTCTCTCGTCGAGCGACAGGCAAGACTCTTTATATATTGGATGAACCCACAACCGGTCTACACTTTGATGATGTCCGTAAGCTTCTCGAAGTTCTCCATGCCCTCGTGGATCAAGGGAACACTGTCATCGTTATTGAACATAATCTCGAAGTTATTAAAACGGCGGATTGGATTATTGATATTGGCCCTGAGGGCGGTGAAGAAGGGGGGCGTATTGTGGCCACAGGGTCTCCTGAAACGATCACCAACGTAACAGCAAGTTATACGGGACATTACTTGAAGCCGTATTTGATAAAAGTGTGACCCCATTTTGTTGTTCATAGTGAAGGGGAGTGTAAAAGTTAAAAAAAAGTTAATTCAGGACTAGCCTTTAAATAAAACTCACTATGTTATACACAGCAAAAAAAGCCCTAATTTATTCAAATTTCTCGTCAAGAAAATTTTTCATTTAGATCACTATAATTTTTTCTTTACTTTAAAAAATGATTTTAAATCAAAAGGTTAATTTTTTGTGCCTAAAAATGCAGCAATTCAAACTAAGTCGATATTTAGCCTTCGAAATTTTCTAACACTCTCCTCCTTTCCACAAAGTTATCCACAGAATGCGTGGATTATTTAATTTTT
>JAIEOZ010000005.1 GCA_019750035.1 Alphaproteobacteria bacterium
TTATATATTGATTTAAAGGAGTTATTTTTATGACGTTAAAAACACTTGTTATTCTGCTTTCTTTAAGTGTTGCTTATTCGAGTGCAATCTACGCAATGGATCCGGAAGATTCTTCAGTGCATTTGCTAATTCGTGTCGAGCAAGCTAAAATAGAAGAGGCGATCGAGCAGGCACGTCAGAAATTTTATGCCAACCAGGCGGCGGTTGATCAGATGCATGACCAATGTGTCGCTGCGGACAAAAAGTAGACGGGTGAAAGTTTTAAGCTTTTGAATGCATTGGAAAAAGACACTCTAAGCGCCGAAGAGATGACGCACAAATTTAAGGAGCTGAAAAAGAGCCCCTTCTCAAACAACATGACAACACTTTGAACTGAAACATTTTTGGTAAAAATGAAGGCCCAGCCCCACTGTTCGTGATGGGTATGGGCGGTCAAGGAATTCTATGGGATCAGAAATTTTGTGAGAAATAGCTGATAAAGGATTTTTTGTCATTCGCTATAACCACTAGAATGTTGGGCTTTCTTCCACTGTTGATTATCACAAACCTCCTTATACCCCTCTAATGACACTCACTTAAAGGGATTAAGGAAGTGAAGGCCAACTTTTTGAGCTAGAGACTTCGTTTAAGATCGGCAGCATGCAAACTCACGTAGGATATATTGAGGATGAGGAGAATGGCCTCTGTTGCTCCTCTACTGCTCCCCGGGCAGCTCCGAACTCACTAACTGTAAGGCCTCGCTATAGACTCTAAAAATGTAATCTTGCGTCTTATTGTCTTCCTTGCAATGCTCCAAAACAAGCTTTGTCAATTCAATAGCCCCTTGTTGTTGTATTTTCAGAACCTCTGTTATCATGTCCATTGATTCAATGTTATCTTCAATCCAGTCTTGCATTTCATCAAGGGGGAGGTTGTCTTTCATTTTTTGCTCCTTATTTTTCTTTTTTGGATAATTTCTTTGGTAGAACATTATCAAATTCTATATTTATAAGTCTATCCTATTTTTTCGTAAAGTCAAATTCTTGATGAGGTGATTTGATTAAAATCTTTGGTTCTTTTCATCATTTCTGGCATACTCAATGAAAAAAGGATAAGGGAAGAATGATTCAAAAGGGAAAGAATTTTAAAATTTTAGGCTTTTTCATCTTTCTCAGTCTTTTTCTTCAAGACAGCAAAGCCTCACCTCTGCTTCGCATTGTGGGATCATCAACAGTTTTTCCCTTTGCTGCTACCGTTGCAGAACATTTCAGCTATAAAACCCATGAGTCTGTCCCTCTTATTGAAACAATTGGAACCGGAGCGGGAATTAAGCTTTTTTGTGAGAGCCTTAAAGGACCCGATGGCGTCATAGCCTCAAGGGCAATCACAACAAGTGAAGCAGAAAAATGCAGAGAACAAGGCGTCACTTATGAAGAATTGAAAATCGGTAAAGATGGTCTCGTTATTATCCAAAGCAAGGAAGAAACGCCCTTCTCTTTAACCCTGAAGACTCTTAAAGAAGCTATTGCTGAACAAATTCAGCAAGGCGCAGTATGTCTTAAAAACCCTTACAAAACGTGGAATGAAATTCAACAAAACTATCCTTTATATTCGATTCGAATTTTAGGGCCAGCTCCCACTTCAGGAACCTATGATGTCTTAATTGAAAATATTATGGGAGATTGTGGTCCTTATCTAAGATCTGATGGGGCTTATATTGAGGCACCTGCTAATGAAAACTTAATCATTCAAAAAGTTCTTAACGCACCACAAACGCTTGGTATTGTGACCTTTAGTTTTTATGACCAAAACAGGACGCGCATCCAAGCCCTTGCTTTGGATGCAGTCTTTCCTTCGTTTACATCCATTCAGGAGGGAAGTTATCCTTTAAGCCGCCCCCTTTATCTTTATATTAAAACAAATGATCTTAAAGATTTTCCGATGCGCGCGGCTTATGCTCTTGAATTTACTTCAGAAGAAGCGATTGGTGAACAAGGGTATTTGAAGGATAAAGGGTTAATCCCCCTCTCCCTTCAAGAACAACACATGATGAATCAACGGGTTCGTGACCTTCAACAAAAGGGAAAACGATGAGATCTTTGTGGCTTGAAAAACTTGTTCGTCGTTTTTGTTTTCTCTGCACATTTATAGCAGTCATGATTACCGTTGGGATTTTTGCATCATTAGTAGGGGAAGCGTTCCGCTTTTTTACCCGTGTCTCCGTGTTCGATTTTCTTTTTGGACTCACCTGGTCCCCGCATACGCTTGAAACAGGAGAAAATGTTGGCTTCGGAGCGATTCCTCTTTTTACAGGGACGGCTCTGATTACACTGATTGCCTTGATCGTCGCCATTCCTTGTGGAACACTTGTTGCTATTTACTTATCAGAATATGCCTCAACAACTCTACGTGCAGTTCTCAAGCCTATTCTTGAGATACTGGCTGGCATTCCAACACTCGTTTATGGCTTTTTTGCCGCAACGATTTTATCTCCTTTTTTAAGAGATATCGCCGGCACTTTTCATTTCTCTCTCTCAAGCGAAAGTGCTTTTAATGCGGGTCTTGTGATGGGAATTATGATTCTGCCTTATATGTCGTCTCTTTGTGAAGAGGCAATTCATAATTTACCCACAAGTTTGCGGGAAGGGTCGATGGGTCTCGGGGCCACGTCCTCTGAAACAATCTTAAGAGTTTTATTACCAGCAGCCTTTCCAAACCTTATGGCCGCTTTTCTACTCTCTTTATCACGCGCCATTGGAGAGACAATGATTGTTGTCATGGCGGCTGGCCTTGCAGCAAATTTGAGTTTCAACCCCTTAGAAGCCGTAACAACGGTCACAGTTCAAATTGTCAATCTTTTGACTGGAGATCAAGAGTTTGATAATGCCAAAACCCTTGCCGCCTTTGGATTGGGATTCGTGTTGTTTATTCTCACTCTTTTCTTGAATATACTCGCTTTATATGGCGTAAAAAGGTATAAAAGGATTTATGGCTAAAAAAAATCTCCACGACAAACATGAACCTGAAAAAGTCAACTTATATGTTGAGAGTTGGCAATGGGAAACGGCCTCTTCTCGTTTTAAAGGAAAGCATTGGTTTGCTGTAGCCATACTTCTTGCTGTGGCTATTTTATTTGCATTTGGCTTTTTAATCATTGCAGGCGTTCTCCTTATTGTTGGAGTTATCTTTAATCTCACTCTCTATATTTTAAAAAAACTCTCATGACAGCTACTTTAAAAAGACGTCACAGAAATGAGAAGTTGTTTAAATGTATGGCACGCGCCAGCCTTCTTTTGGCCTTACTTTTTTTGGGATGTATTTTAGGGGAAATTATTTATACGGGTTACCCAGCTTTTTTTAGAACAGAAATTGCTGCTACAGCAGGACAGTCCTCTCTTTTAAATCCCTATGCTCAATACCTCCAACCCAAAGAAAACTCATGGATTATCGCTTCAGATGCTGTTGATATGTATTATAAACACCAGCAAGCTGGGAAATTAACACCCCAACAAATTCAATCCATAGACTCGCTGGAAAAACAAGGAGGGATCCGTCTTGCTTTTAATGGGGGGTTTTTCACGCATTCAAATTCACGTGAACCAGAACTTGCCGGAATTTGGGGAGGATTATTAGGATCAATTTTAACTCTTATCGTAACTTTTTTGACAGCTGTACCCTTAGGTATTGGCACCGCCCTTTATTTAGAAGAATTTGCCACAAAAAACCGTTTTACCCATTGGATTGAAGCCAA
>JAIEOZ010000077.1 GCA_019750035.1 Alphaproteobacteria bacterium
CAGCGGTGCAGGCGGCAGTATCACCAGCGGTATCGCAGCACAGAGAAGTCGCTACTGATGTTTCGGCTACCCGCAACATTGCTGCGACGGTCGCCCCGGCAGAACCAGCTCTAGCCCCCACGAAAATCCCAACCACACGGTTTACACCCACTTAGGCGCTGTGCCTGTTGATTCAGGTCGCGTTGATCACGACCATCCAGAGGGTACTAAAAGATAAGCGTCCGGTGAATTAGCTAGGGCGTTACTATTGCCTTGTTTTGAGTCGTCTTCTTGAGTTTTTTCAGACCATTTTCCATGGGAGTGTAATGTGAACTGGTGCGTCCAGCGAAGGCTAGTTTGCACGTAGGGGCGAGAACTGGCGCGCCTTCCTTAGGGTTCGGTGTATTTTTTCCGTAGTTTTCATTACGCTCCTCAGTCCGACTTCCATAGTCACGTTTCCAGCTCCTTCGGGTAGAAAGGACTGCACAACTTGCAGCCCTAACACAGGGCTCGGCGTGCGGATTTCCCGCACCGAGCTCTTCAGAATTTGATTCACAGTACAACAAGTTCCTGCATTCTTTCGAATGGTAGGCTCAGGCTGGGAGCCTGTAATGGATACAGTGGTCTTAGAGTATTAAATTTCTCCCAAGTCACATGACTCTTTCTGTTACGGCTACTCAACATTCTACGCCAGTACCTTTCAGTGATGTTCTGTATCCTTATTAAGGATTCCATGTTACCTCCTAATCCGTAGTAAGCATAGTGTCCTCGGAGCACTTGGTTAATCTTCCCAGTTTGTTCCTTTAGAGAGAAATGCCTTATCTTCCTATGCTTCGAGTGGTCGAGGCTTAGGAGATCTCTATGTAAAGCTCCGTGATCTCTGTTATTCCTAGAGCATAGCTAGAAGCTTAGCATCTGAGGTAGTTAAGTATTTCAGAAACTTTAACTTAAAATCATTCTCTTCCCTATCGTACTTCACTCACTCTAAATTTTTAACCTGGTGCGCAGGGGTAGGTGAACAATCTAACTATACGAAAATTCATCTAAAATTTTCCACAAAGGGAATAGAACTCATAACCCTAAGAGCATCAATCCCATAAATTTAGCTCATGGTAGGCTTTATGAACGCTATATATTTCTTTTTCAGCTTTAAAATGGTTTAAGTGCCTAAGAGGAATATATATTATTTTACTTGAGATGCTGGGAAATTTTGATTCTAATGTCTGATTAAGAGTAGTTGCCTCACTAGCAGTGGTGCGACAGATGTCAAGGTATTTAAATTCCTTTCTTTCTAAAAGGGGTCTACATACTTCCAAGACATCTAGATCTACTGGATTAGCTGTTAAGTTGATGTATTTAAGATTGTTAAACCAATCTTCATACGCTGGGTTTGTTATAATATTAACAAGATAACGAATACCCTCTGTTGTCAAAGAATTTGCTCTTAAATTAATACCTCGAATATTTTTTTGTCCACTTTTCAGTATATCGTCTTCAACAATCTCTCTAATATTCAGATGGCCTTCTACTCTACGTCCTATTTTTGGAGGATCTTCAACCCCAAAGTCTGGATATTCGATCATATAATTACAACTTCCCTCTTTTATACTAAAAAGAAGGGGAATGACCAAACCTATAGCTATTTTTTTCTTCATCTTTTACCTCACAGGGTTAAATGCTTTCATACTATGTTATCTTGCCTTCATAAATTTTACAAATATTATATTCAAATAACATCTTACCTATGTTAAGACGTATTACTCATGAAATAGAATAAAAAATGGTTATTTTTTGTTCTATTCTCCTATCAAGATGGCGGGACTTTCTTAGACTGAGACAATTCTCTCAGCCTTACCATGCAGCTGCTTAGTCTCAAGTGTTTAACTTTTGCCATCTAGCAGCTGAGTTTTTATTGCTCCATTATTGAATCATCTATCATCAAAGAATTATTCAGACTAATAATTTCATCTTCCGTATATTCTCCTTCTCCACAAGAGTAAGGGTATAGAGCGCTTTGTATAGAAATATGAGCTTCTGAGAGACCCTTAACATTTCTTCCTCTTTCTTGGTCCGAATAAGCATCAATACTCTTTAGTTCTTCTCGACTATTGATTCTATCTGAGCCTATGGGTGTACCGTAGGGGATTCGAGAGGAAATGGTATAAACAACAAAAGGATCACCAATGGAATCTTCTTTGTTAAAGGTATGAATAAACTCTTTTAGCTTTGAAGCAATGCCATGTGTATGAGCATGATCTATTGTGAGGCACACTGCACACCTTTCACACATATCCCTAGTTGAAAAAAGATTAAAAAAAGCACCAAAAATTTTAGTGTTTATAATCTTTTTCCTTGTCAGAAAATGTGTGAGCTCTTCTTGTATATAAGGAAAATTCGAGTTTACAGAATGAATAAGGAGCTGTTCTGAATGCTGCAAGTGGCTCACTTCTGTGTTTGCCGCTAACTCTATAAGCATTTGCTTTCTATTAAAAGGTAAATAGATAGTTGGGAGAAAATCTCTTACAGGCGCCCGTAATCTTCTCCAGGCAGAATTCAAAGGTGTGGAATTTAGAACATCTTCTTCCTCTTGAAGAGCGCTCTGTCCCTCTTCTACGAGGCTTTGTATTAATTGAATATATGTTTGAGGAGAATGTTGCTTTTCTAAATTTGCAATTTTTTGCTCCCATGTATCTAAGCCAAATAATCTCCTTGCCATTAATTGACATTGAGAATTCTTAATAAAAGTCTCTATATCTCCCTTAATTTTCCTTTTTAAATGTTTATATGTTTTGAAATATGTCTTAATATTTTCGTTCAATTCATCTTCTAAAGAATATTGGCTCTTAATTTCTTGTAAATTAATCTTTGCAGATTTGATCTTATTATTTTCTAAATTATTTTTAAAATTATTATATATTTCTATTTTTTCTTCATCAGACTTTTTTCTTTTTCTTTTTCCTGTTGATTTAGAAAATTCGATAATAATCTCATTTTTTGCGTTATTTAATTTTTCTATTTCCTGGGTGTAGTTGGAAATGCCAATGTTACTAAGAAAATCTATAAACTTTTCGGCGGTCTTAAATTTTCCTTCAGTTAATTCCCTTTTTAAAAATTTTACATAAGGATAGCGGGTGGGCTGTCCTACAGAAAGATTAGAGAAGAAGGGATTGTTTACCTCAGTCTCGTCTAAAACCCTAATTTCAAAGGGAGGCGATGTCTTAAAAGAGTGGCCATCTTCATAAACAAATTGAATATTCCCTAATGCTATATTTAAGAAATCAATACCTTCTTCTTTTTCCCTTTCTGCTGCTCGCCTTGACATAGCTTGATGGTTCTTTAGAAGATTAAATTCTTGCTCACCAAAAGAAAAGCGAAGTGATCTCTGCCAATGGACGCCAGTATCAGTCGTAGAATGTGGACAATCATCTCGATGACATGCAAAAGTAGGGAAAATAAATCCTGATACAACTATCAAAATAGCTGCAAAAAACCTTATGAACTTCATAATTTAAATACCTTCAAACATAAGCTATTAAAAAATTCTTAAGAATTGAATTATAAAAAATAAACAGAATTCAATATTTATCTAAAATATAAATTCCACTTTTTATATATAGCTCTTGTGGTTTTAATTTTCCATATTTAATTTAAAAAAAGGGGAGTGTTAATTAAAAGAGAGAGGAGAATTTGAAACGAATACTCTTAAAGGCTTCGAGACCCTGAAGGATGTGCCAAAGGCGCATGGAAAGATCCACCATCATAATGCTCTTCGAAACAACCTTTGTT
>JAIEOZ010000171.1 GCA_019750035.1 Alphaproteobacteria bacterium
ATTCGAACCTGCGTAGACGTACGTCGGCAGATTTACAGTCTGCTGCCTTTGACCGCTCGGCCATCCCTCCGCACCAATACTTTAAAAGGAGATAAGAGATTTAGAAGCTTGTGTCAATGAGGAAGTATATTTTTTGTTGTCTGAGCAGTGCATATCACTCTCCTTCAAGAGAACACTATGAGGGAGATGACTAAATTTTATATAATATTTGCCTTTTGAAGGTCTGCAATTTGCGTTGAGGATAAAAATTCAGACAAAACGTCTTTCGTGTGTTCTCCTAACTGCGGAGGACGCCTTTGATAAGTCACGGGAGAGTCAGAAAGATGCAGGGGTGAAGCCACGGTTTTTAAATCACCGAAAGACTGCGCAATATCACGTGCTTGGACTTGAGGATCTTGAAAGGCCTCCTCTAAAGTATTCACAGGTCCTGCAGGAATTCCAATTTTCTCAAGGTTTTCCAGCCAATATATTTTTGGCTTTTCTTTAATAATCTTGTTTACTTCCTCAATAACTTTTTCACGATGGCGCACACGAACATCATTATGAAGATAATGAGGATGAGAAAGGAGATCCTCTCGACCCACAAATCGACAAAATTTTTCGAATTGAGCGTCCGTTCCAATTGCTATGATGACAAACCCATCTTGCGCTTGGAAAGTTCCATAGGGCACAATATTGGGATGACCATTGCCAACGCGTGGGGGGGACTTTCCCTCTAAAAGGTAAGATTGAGCAGCAAAGGATAATAAAGCCATAGTTGAATCTAAAAGAGCCAAATCTATATATTGCCCCTTCCCTGTCCGAGTGCGTTGAAAAAGAGCCGCAAGAATGGCCATCACGCCATACATCCCCGTCCCAATATCGGCAACTGAAATGCCGGCGCGCAGGGGAATTCCCTCTGGTTCCCCAATTAAACTCATCAAGCCCGAAAGACCCTGCACTTGAAAGTCATACCCGGGACGATGAGCATAAGGCCCTGTTTGTCCAAAGCCTGTTATCGAGCAATAAATAATATCAGGTTTAATCTTTTTGATATCTGCATAACTTAAACCGTGGTACGTCAAAAATCCCTTTTTAAAATTTTCAACAAACACATCAGATTTTTCGATAAGGCGATGGGCAATCGCTAATCCTTCCGGTTTCGTAAAATCAAGAGTTACGGAACGTTTATTCCGATTACAACTTAAATAATACGCACTTTCTTTCGTCTCTTGCCCTGTTTCATCTTTTTCAAAAGGGGGTCCCCACAATCGTGTAACATCTCCCACAAAAGGTTGTTCGATCTTAATGACATCCGCACCCAAATCCCCCAAAGTTTGAGTACAGACTGGACCCGCCAAAACACGGGTCATATCAAAAACGCGAATACCGTCGAGGGCTTTCAATCCTATTCGACTCCTAATAGTTCAACATCAAAGACAAGCGTTGCATTCGGGGGAATCGCACCAGGAACACCTTTCGCTCCATAAGCAAGGTCTGACGGAATGATCAACTGGCGCTTTCCTCCAACCTTCATCGTCCCAACCCCTTCATCCCACCCAGGAATCACTTGTCCTTTACCCAATATAAAATGAAACGGCTCCCCCCGATCAACAGAACTATCAAACTTTTGATCATTTTGTTTCAGCCATCCCGTATAATGGACAATAACGGTTTGACCCATCTGCGGGGTTATTCCCTCTCCTTTTTTCAATTCTCGATAGGAAAGACCGGAAGGGGTGCGAATGATTTCTGTGTTAGCGCACTTACACTCTGTGCCACATTTACAAGGAGCGTTTTCTCCCTTCGCGCAATTACAGGCTTGAGCAGAAGATGAGAGAGCTAAGAGCCCTGCTAAAAAAATTGCTTTCATGCGCCGTACTTCCTTTGTCGTTGTTGATGATGATTTGTGTGTTTAAGTTCTTCCATTGCCTTTATAAGCTCTTTAAGAATACCAGGTTCAAACGCAGAATGACCCGCATCAGGAATGAGTCGAAAATCAGCCTCAGGCCATCTTTGCACAACGTCAAAAGCTGAAACTACTGGACAAACAATATCATAGCGACCATGCACAATGACACTTGGAATATGACGAATCCGATCGATTTTATTCAAAAGGTCATTTTCGGGTAAGAAAATATCATTAATAAAATAATGAGCTTCTATGCGAGCCAATCCTAAAGCCATGTTATCTTCAGAAAAAGCCGTTACAACAGCAGCATTAGGGACAAGGGTTGCGAGCATTCCTTCATATACGCTCCATACCTTTGCAGCCTTCAAGCAAACGTCAGGATCTGGACTCGTTAAGAGTTCGTAATAAGCTTTAAGAATGGTCTGCCAGTCTTTTCTATCTTCTGGGTCTAAATAAGCCGTGAGCTTACGATGTTCCTCCGGAAAAATAGAGTGAGCCCCCCATAAAAACCATTTAAATTCAGACCGTCGACATAAGAAAATGCCTCGAAAGATTAACCCAAGACATGAGTCAGGATAAGCTTCAGCATAAGCAATTCCTAGGGTCGTTCCCCAAGATCCTCCAAAAACATACCAATTTTCAACACCTAAATGAAGGCGGAGCTTTTCTAAATCTGCAATCAAGTGAGGTGTTGTATTGTCTCTCAGCTCTCCATGAGGAAGGGATTTCCCCGCCCCCCGTTGATCATACAAGAGAATCCGATAATAAGCCGGATCAAAGAATCGCCGCATCGACGGCGAAGTCCCTGCACCTGGACCACCGTGAATCACAATAACAGGTACACCCTCTGGATTTCCTGACTCTTCCCAGTACATCTGATGCAGACCATCCAAATTTAAATAGCCTGTTTTATAAGGTTCGATTAATGGATATAATTGATCTCTCACACCCTCTCCTAAAAGTTATGAAACTATGCTTCAGTTATTCACATTCTTGCTCAGGGTCAAGAGAAAGTTTTCTTTCAATTTCTCTAATCAAGCGCATGATATCTTCTTCTGAAAGATCAATGAGAGAAACCTGTTGTTTTGGTTTGTTTTGAACAAAAAGACCTTGCTCTCGACCCAAAAGTTCTTTTGCCTTTAAGGCAACAGCATATTTTCCTTCTTTCATCGCCGTTTCGTAAAGATCTGCCAAATCTTTTAAGATTTCCTCGCGCAATTTTTTATCTTTTTCCATTAGCCATTGACCCCCTTAACAATAAAACAACATGACTTACTCTTATTGCTATTATATAGAAGAAATCAAAAAAACAGAAACTATTTATGTGGCCATATTAATCCGTTAGCTCTAAGACCGTTATAAGAGCAAAGGAATTTAATAACAAAAACAAAAGAAATGTTTAAGGCTTCTCAGCTGGACAGGTCGTTTGAAAAAGTGAAGAAGGAAAAGGAATGGCAGTTTTATGAGGATCACTTATCTAAATTTTATTGTTTTCAATCCATTCCACTTTTAAACCAAATTATAACAAGGAGAGAACAATTCATTGGTAAGCAATTTTAGAGAAAGGTATTTCCTCAACGGATCCAAAAAATTATTCAAATCTTCTATTTTGTCCCATGCAATTTCTTCATGGTTTCTTCTCTCCTTCCTTAAGATGCTTAAAGGATAAGATCAACGCATTAAATAATGTTTGAAAAAAAGAGAAAAGACTGTATAACGAGGGAATTAAAGTGTTTAAGGTGATAGCTTATTCAGACTGCAAGTTTGCCACTGTACATTGATACAAGTTTGAACTCTGCTTCCTTCACCCGTAAACACGACGAGTTTTCTTGAGCGGGTGTAGCTCAATGGTAGAGCTCCAGCCTTCCAAGCTGGCTATGAGGGTTCGATTCCCTTCACCC
>JAIEOZ010000124.1 GCA_019750035.1 Alphaproteobacteria bacterium
TAATCAGTAAAGCTTTTTAAGATATTTTAAAAATAATTTTCAAAAAATTTTTATTCAATATAAAATTATATTAATTCGCATTGAGGAGAAAAAGATGAAGATGTTTCACACATTTCTAAGGCTCACAAATAACATATTTTTTTTATTTGTATGTTTACTTATAAGTGATTCAAAGGCAGTAAAAATTACAGAAGGGCGAGAAGAAATTTTTATTGAATCTGAGGACAAGTACCCCAAAAAAATATTTGCAGTAGAGGATTTTCTTCAAGAAGTGGAAGAAAATTTGAGCACAATAAAAACAAAACCTATCGTGGCAATTGATTTGTCTAATGATGAATCTTTAAATTCAAGAGATATAAAAAAAATATTAACTTATTTTAAAAAAATGAATATAAAAGTAAAAGCTCTTAATGTTTCAGGAACAGGTATTAACAGTGAAGTTCTCCCATTTTTTGATCAGCTCTTAAAGGAGCCAAGTTTTAAGCGTTTAGATATCTCAGATACAACAGTTGCTGAGATAACAATGGATACGGATAATCCTAAAATAATTTTTGTGCCCGCGAAACTTATGAAAATTCGGGATACAAAATTAAAAATAAAAAATCTTTTTGGAGAAGCTACTTTTAATAGGCATTTACGCTACTATTCCGTAGATACAGCATTTTTTAGAGAGGAAGAGGAAGATTAAAAATTAAGCAGACTTAATTAAAAGATGATAGCAAAGAGTTTAAAAGTACAAAGACAAGAAGAAGGGGTACTCATCTAGTTCTCAAGGCTTTTGTTCTTGTACTTTATAGAATGTGTAGTGTCTCCATGTACAAGATTGCGAAACTTTTTGGCGTGAGTGATGTTGCAGTTCTTAAGTGGGGAAGGAAGGAAACTGATTGATCGGATTGATGGTGGCCAATGCGATTTTGTAACAATGATTGGGGGGGCATCGTCTTTTGCCTGAGAATTGCCATTTTCCTGGCAAAGACTTAACGTTCCCTATTGAGACTTCCAATAGTGATATACATTGCCGCCTTGCCAGATTTATCCGAAGAACGAAAGCTTCTAACAGAAGTTTGAGCATTGTCCATGCCAGCTTAAAGCTAAAGCACTACCTTCAAGACAATTTTGTTTTGCAGTCTTATCTAAACCCTTTGACATCTATCTTTAATTAGATGTCCCAAATTTTCTTACCGTGCATTTATAGACGACTCTCGCTACCTTATTTGGGGACAGTGGCCTTGGTATAAAATTAGGGTTATAGTTTAATAGTACACTGGAGGAAAAATGAGAGCAAAAAGTTTTTATATGGGAATAGGGCTAGTAAATTTTTTTTTGATGCCAGCTTATGGAATGCTATTTGAAGAAAATAATTCAATTTTTCATACGTTTTCCAAACAAACTACCACAGAAGAACCAACTTTAAAAAATGATAATGAGAAAGAAAGTAACCCAAATTGTGGTCTTATTCGTAAGAAGATCCGCGAAGTAGAAAAAATTCTACAAGGCTATGGAAAGAAAGAAGATCAGATCCCCTTGAGTGAAATACAACGTTATGAGTCCTATTTAGAAGACCTTAAAAATTTACATACTCGAGCAAGAAAAGACAAAAAAATGAATGCGCCTCAGGAATTATATTTTATAGTAGATAAATATTTTTAAAGGATCCGAGGAAAAGCTTCTTTGACTCTTTGAGAAGATTAAGGAGTCGTTTTTTCATTTTTCCTTAAAAAGTTATTTTAGGAGAAAGTATCAAAAGTATTCCTCACAAATCTTAAAATATAAAAAATACATTTTGGGTTAGCATGGTTTCTAACTTGGATGTGGAATGTTGCTATTAAATTCCCATTTGAGAATCTAGCACGAGGTTTTTGCTAAAACTGAAGAAGATGAACATTCCTAGGCCATATGGTCTCTAAAAATTAGGCCTCATCTCTTGGTGCACACTTTAAACTTGGCACAATCTTTATTCTATCCGCAAGCGAATTCCCTCTAAATCAGCTGTATTAGGATCATAAAAAGCGTTCGTTTTTTTAAGATGCTCGGTCGCATTTTTAAAGTCAGACCAGTCAATGGAAGCCACATATTTTTGAGCAAAATCCATAGTTCTGATTAAAGGCTCGCTTATCGCATTATGGCTCAACGCCTTAAGAGCATATAAATAATTATTACGATAGATAATGGGAATTATGATTGGGTATTCATTTGCTTTTAAAAGCTCACAATTCATCATAATTCTGGACATACGGCCGTTTCCGTCAAGAAAAGGATGAACCTCTCCAATAATAAACATAACAAATACCGCTCTTTGAAAAGGTACTTCTAAGCTTCTCATCAACTCAAAGCCCTTCAAAAGGGTTCCCGTAACGAGTTTTGGATCAACAAAAGTAGTGCTGCCTGCCCTGTTGACTCTGTCTTTAAACTCTCCAGGTTTTTTATCCGTCCGGCTAGACATAACTTTCAAGTGGCGAGCTTTAAGAAGGGATATAAATTCATCAAAGGTAGTGTATGATTTTGACATTTCATCAATGGATGAAACAATCTGATAAGTTCCTAAAATATCATGAGCATCTTCAGGTCGTTCAGGAAACAAACGACCCTTAAATATAATATCCCTTGCCTCGGTTACTTCAAATTCTGTTCCTTCAATAAAATTAGAAAAATAAGCCTCAAAAAATGCTAAATTTGTTTTTGCCGCGTCTGTTGGATTCAGACGTAATCGATATTGAGGAACCATATTTTTTAAAGCAGCATAAAGAGTTTGAAAACGCTCTATTCTCTTAGCATCATAAGGTTGACCTTTTGTGCGGGAGATCGTGATTTCAGACAATAACTCCGCTTCTTTCGTTCCCAGAAGTGTGCCAATGAGCATTTCTAGTCTTTTATACTCATCCTCAAGATGAAGTTTAGTGGATAGAGACTTTGCTTCCTCTCTCAGTTTATTAAGGGTATTTTCCCCACCTCCGACCAAAACACTTTCGAGTTTTTCTTCAATTTCTTTTTGAGACAGAGTTCTCAAAGTTTTTCCAGAACGCTCTCGCGAGGCCCGCATGTTTTCTAGGAATGCGCGCGCTTGGGAACAAATTTTAAGATTACTAATAAATGAATAATCACTCTCCTGGGCGGGTACTCCGATTCGTGGTTTGAGAGTATAACCCGGAAGCAATACATCTCTTTTCCTTTGAGAGATTAAAAACACAGAGCCATCTTTAGAAGGTGCATTTTCCAAGGCTGTTCTGTCAGTAATAAGCCCATCAGGAAAATATTCAGAAACAATGACCCATAAATGCTTTTTAATAATATACTCAGGAGAATCTTTTAGGTTTGTTGTATACAAACGAGCGCTTATCTTGCGGATGTTGCCTTTCTTAAGCTCTCGAGCAACTCTATTTGCAATTTTTTTGTTTGAGAGAAAAACTTCTGGAAACTGATTCAAGAGCATTTTTGTTCCTTAACTCTCGTCGAGAGCAGTCAAAAGAGTATTATTTGTCATTTAACATACATTTTGTGGTATTTTTTGTAGATTAACACTTCAGAAAAATTTTCTCAATAGATGTTTCATCTCATATTTTCAGCGGGCAACAACTTCAAAAAATTCTGCCAGAAACCTTATGAATTTGATGAGTACACCTTTTTTAGGATTTCTAAAAATATTAAAGATCAATTACTTAGACAAGGGTAAATAGAACGTGCGCAGTGAGTGCTTTTTAGCAAGAGTTTATGATTGGAACATCATTGTATTTGTTTCTAGAAACACACAAGGAAGTATATATGAGATTTTTTAAGCTCAAGGTCTGTTATCTAAAATAACCTATTATCTTACCTGAAGACTCCACTTTTAAGATCTAG
>JAIEOZ010000096.1 GCA_019750035.1 Alphaproteobacteria bacterium
GCCCTCTTTTGCACGCAAGTTTTCTTTAATTTCAGTTTTTATGGACTCAAGTCTATTTTTCTTCTTTATGTGATTGCGCAATTTTCTTTACCTGAGACTGAAGCCATTAGCCTTTTTGCGACCTTAATGGCTTTATCCTATGCGTCCTCTCTTGTCGGAGGATGGGTGGCTGATCATTGTTTAGGAACGAAGAGTACGATCGTCTTGGGAGGAATGTTACAAGCTTTAGGAATTGCTTTTTTAATGTCTGCGTCTCAAGAATTTTGCTTTATAGCCTTAGCTTTTATTAGTTTAGGATCGGGTTTTTTTAAACCGACCTTATCGACATCTGTCGGGATGCTTTTTGAAAATCCGAGGGATCCAGAAAAAGATAAAGCTTATTCCACCTTTTATATTGCCATGAATCTGGGTAGTTTTATCGCTCCTCTTCTCTGTGGCTTTGTTAGCAAAACCTATGGTGGATATTACAATAGCTTACTCTTAATTATTGTGACATTGACGGGAGGCATCTATCTTTTTTATCAAAAAATCCACTTTAAACAAAAACAGGATTCTATCTCTGGAAAACTTCTTTTTTCCCATCCGGTTTTTGTAGGGACCCTTATGAGTGTCCTTCTGATTTTTCTCTATTTTATCTTCAAATACCATAGCTCTTTTAATCACTTAATGGCCGTTATTGCGTTGGGAAGTATGGTGTATTTTGGACGACTCTTTTACCAATCTAATCCTCACGAAAAGCGAGATCTTTTAAACATTGCTTTTTATATTCTGCTGTTCACATTTTTTTGTTCGCTGTTTGAGCAAGCGGGAAGCTCTCTCATGCTTTTTTTTGATAAGGCTGTGAATCGACAAATTTTGGGAATTGAGTTTCCTGCGGCTGCTTTGCTGTCTTTAGGGCCCATTTTCGTCTTAATCTGTGGCCCTTTACTTATCTTGTTCTCAGAAAAGGTGCTTGAGAAGAACAGAAAGATGGATGGCTTGTTAAAATTAGGAATTGGTTTTTTATTAACAGGCCTAAGCTTTTTGATGCTGGCTTTAAGTTCAAGAGGAGGAGACGATCTTGCCTCTCCTTTTTGGGTTATCGGAGCCATTCTTATTCAAACAATTGGCGAGCTATGGATTGTTCCCATTGGGTTTTCGAATATCTCAAAATTGTCCCCTCCCCGCTTTCGCAGTTTAATGATGAGTTTTTGGTTAATGGCAATCGCCTATGGTCATTATTTTGCTGGATTTATTGCCCAATTCTCCTTAAGCGACCCCTTGTTGCCTGAAAGCTCTTTAGACCATTATCAAACGTTCTTTTTGAGTCTAGCGATCGCTCCTTGCATTGTCGCCTTCCTTTTGTTTGTTTTCTATCACATAAAACGGTCTAAGTCTCTGAGGGCACAAGAGATTCCTAAGGCCTAGGTTCTATCCTGGGATGACACAGTGAGAAAAACACCTATGCACCCTTATGAAGACAAACAAGTAGAGAAAAAGTGCTTCTTATTAAATGTGGATGGAACATAATCAATTTTTCGCTCATTTTTTCCTCATTTCTTCATCCATAATTCAGGTTAACAATTTTTAAACATCTTTCTTAATTTTTATCCTTAGCCCTTTCATAGCTGGAAAATAGCGTTGAAGACTCCCTAAAATGACAAAGGAGTACTGTCGAAGAAATTGCGCCCCTTCTTCCTTTTTGCAATAAAGATCCATTGTTTTACGGTGATAATTAAATGTCCCTAGGCTGCTATCCCATAATTTTAGAACAGCGGCATGGCCCATCATGTTTATGATCTCCAGACAAATTAACTTCCATAAAGGGTCTTTGATAAGAGCAATGCACTGGGTTGCTCGATGCCGACTCTTTGCAACAGAAGTTTCCTTATCTTGCAGCTCTTTTTTAAAAAAACATGGAAAAAGATAATCTTGCGAGAAGGTAAAAACTTGTCTCACCTTATGTTTTCTTGAAGAAGAGGAGGATACTTTGTTTTTTAAAACTTCAATTTTTATGAGAGGAGAAAATATCTCTTGAGTATTAGGATAAAATTGCTCATAAGCTTCAAATAATTGCATATGTTTCTCCTGTCATGTACTTGAGCGCCGGGGAAAATTCATCTCTCATGATCCTTTGCTTGAAGCCCCTTTCCTTCAAAAATATCTTTATGCATCGTCTTTCTCCGTATCGTTGTCTGATCTGCTTTCTAACATTATTGAATAAAATCTTTTTTTTTAAAAGTTGAAGAAATACTGCAGGTTAAACTATGCATTCATCAAAATTTAGAAAATTCCTGTCTATGAGAGAGAAGATACAAAAGGAGGTGAGAAATTCTTCTTGCTTTCACTGTCTAGGTAATCGCAAGATAGGTTAATAAAAAGGAGGCGTATGCCCTTAAAACTTCACAATGATATAAATTTATATAAGCTCTTTTTCGAACACTCCACAGCTCATAAATGGGTTCGCGACCTAGATGGCAAATACTTACTTGTCAACCAAAGTTATGCTGAATCACTCTCTCTAAAAAAAGAAGATATGGTTGGTAAAACAAACTTTCAGTTTATGCCTCCAGAACTAGCAGAAAGTTTTGCCAAAGATGATGAAGCGGTCATTAAAAATAGGGTCACATCACTAAGAGAAGTATCTAATTTCGTTCAAGAACAAGAGCGCACTTTCTTAGTCTTAAAATTTCCTCTCTTTGACGAAAGCAACAATGTCTATGCCATTGCAGGAGCTGCAACTGACCTGACTAATGAAAAACTTTTTTGGCAAAACTTAAAACAGAAAGAGAGCCTCCTTGCATCCGTTTTACATAACATGGGGGAAGGGCTTCTTTTTTTTAATTCTCAAGGAAACCTGGAATTCATTAATCAAGAAGCAAGTAAAATACTTCAACCTTTCGGCTTTTCCAAAGATTTTAAAGACCCTGAAGCTCCCCTCCAATTTTTTCTCCTAAAAAAGGATAAAAATAAAAAACGCCTTTTTGGAACATCCCTTCCTTGGGCACAAGCGTTACAAGGAATTCCTGTGAGAGAGCAAGAGATTGAGATAAAAGGATTAAAAACCAGCCTATCGCTGCAAATCAGCATCACAGCTATGCCCGTAAAAAATCATAATGATGAAATGCTAGGAGCCGTAGCCGTCTTTAGAGACATTACCGAACGCAATAGACTTGCAGAACAAATACACAAACAATCAGTAGAATTAAAATTAAAGAATGAGGCTCTAGAACAATTTTCTTACTTCGTCACCCACGACTTACGCGAGCCTCTTCGGACAATCAATTCTTTTCTTCATCTTTTACAAAGTGAGCTTGGTGCTAACAACACCTCTTCCATAAATACTTATTTACGCTTCATACAGGAAGCTGGTCTAAGAGTAGATCATATGATTAGCGATTTGACAAAATTTTGCGAAGTTGGAACCCACATTTCTCTGCAAAAGGTAAACTTAGACCTTTGCTTAAAAAAAGCTCTTGATTCTTTAAAAATTTATCTCTCTGAAACAAAAGCAAAAGTTCACTGTGCTCCCCTCCCTACTGTAAAGGGTGATGAAACCAGCTTAATTCTTCTTTTTCAAAACCTTATTGTGAACGCCGCTAAATTTCAAAATGCCACTGCGCCAGAAATTTTCGTGACGCTTGAGGAAGATGCACAAAACTATATCATTGGTGTTAAAGACAACGGCATCGGAATAGATGCACGATATAAAAATACAATTTTTCTTCCTTTCAAGCGCGCTCCTTTAAAAAACGTCTATAAAGGATCAGGTTTAGGCCTTGCTTTATGCAAGAAAATCATTGACGCGCATCAATCAGAAATTTGGGTGGAGTCGACAAAGGGGAAAGGAGCTCATTTTAAATTTAAATTAAAAAAAGAAGCTTA
>JAIEOZ010000271.1 GCA_019750035.1 Alphaproteobacteria bacterium
ATAAGCAACACTTAAAGAAAGCAGAATAACAAGTGTTTTTAACGTCATAAAAATAACTCCTTTAAATCAATATATAAAACCTTTAGGTAAAAATATTTTGCTTGATAATAATTGTCAATATAAAACTCAACACAGTCGCAAACAAGTGATAAGCTTGAAGAGACTTAGCTGATTAAGCATGGAAATCGAGGGGAAGATCATTATTTGAGGAGAAAATATTGCCTTATGACTAGAATGATGAGAATTTGAGACTGCACATGTTAACAATACTAATTATTGAATAATATATTTTTAACAGAGGAGTGAAACTAATTCATTAAATATAATTTAAGATTAGTCCAAATTTTTACAGTCTTTGATCCATATATCATAAAGAGGGTGATCCAGAAAAGATAAGGCAGGGCTTGAAGAAAACATCCAGCCGGAGAAGAGCTTGTGGGGGGCGCTTTTGGCTTTTTCTTCAGAAATGATTATAAAAGCCATAGATTCATGACGGTCTTCAAGGGGCGTTTTTTCGCAGTGCTTAACGACAATTTTTAACGTTCCAAACTCAATGGTTTGCCCAACAAGAGCATCAATGATGAAGACGCGCGCTGTTTGTTTATCAAGACCTTGGAGTGTTATCCCATTTGTCACAATGTTCTTTTCAGTGGCGAAGAGATCGTCTTCAGGAGGAGAGGCTATTTCTGTAGAAGAAGGGGGCGGAGGAACGACGTCTTTTTCTTTTTTACTGTCTGCCATTTCACTTTCTAACTGATCTGCTTCAGACAGTTCATTCAAAAGAGTATTAAAATCTTGCCCATAAAGGGGAGGAACGACTGTTGTCATCAGTAAACAAATCTTCATGCTTATTAGCATAAGTTTTTTATATGTCTGTGTGAGAGAGCTGTCCAGAGAATACCGTATTTTGAAATGATTAAGAGAGTTGAGCATAAAATTATCTGATAATGGGGACTGATTATTGATCACCAGAGTCTTTCTTATCTTGAGCACTAAAAATAAATTGCCCAATAAGAGACTCTAAACTAACGGCAGCTTGAGTATGCATAATTTCTCCATTAGGAGGGATGAATTCATCGTCTCCTCCAGGGACCAAAGCTAAAAATTTTCCACCCAGAAGGCCATCACTAACGATTTCTGCGGCGCTATCTTTGGGGAGAGTCACCTCGGGGGCGATGGTGATACGCACAACAGCAAGGTAGGTTTTTGGGTCAAGATGGATGTCTTTAATTGTTCCAATTTTCACACCACTTAAGCGTACGTCACTGCCGCGCATGACGCCATCGATACGATCAAATTTCGCGACAACTTCATAGCCCGTCGAAGGCTGCCATTGACTAGTTGAATAAGCAAGAATAATAAAAAAGATGAAGACGACAAGAACAATCGCACCCATTATAACTTCAAGTAAATTCGTTTTCATCCTTCACCTCATGAGGACTCCAGGCGACATAGTCTCCTGTTGCCGATTTTCGTTTCCCCCCAGAAAAAAAATGCCCTGACGGTCGGTAAGCATAGGGTGTTCCTGTAAGATTAGGAAGATGATTTTTTTCCCAAGGCCACCTTTGAAGGGTTTCAAGGGCAGGAGGTTTGTCCATCATATGGTGAATCCATCCGTGCCATTGTGCAGGAACTTTAGAGGCTTCTGGAAGTCCCTTATAAATAACCCATCGCCGCTCTTTAAGATTTTCGGGGCCCTTCTCTCGATAGTAACAATTCCCAAAGGAATCTTGGCCCACAAGCTCTCCTCTAAACCAGGTGAGAAGCTTTATCCATAGCATGTTAACGCCCTCTTCTAAGGCTCACACTATGGCACTCTGAAAAGGATCTGTCCACTCTCAAGTACTTAGGTTGTCAAGCAAAAAATGGAGATTGACGTCCTTGCTTAACGACCTATAGTAACCATGTCTTAAGACATTTACCTTGTGAACAATCTAAACCTTACATGAGAAGAGGGCTCTTCTATGAAAATTACGCGCCACTTTACAAAAGAAAACACAGATCCCTATCGCTCTTTCAAATTTCGTAAAACGGATAGTGAAATTCGTAACCCCGATGGATCAATTGTTTTTCATCTTGAAGGAGTTGAAGTTCCTGCTTCTTGGTCTCAAGTGGCCTGTGATGTTTTAGCCCAAAAGTACTTTCGTAAGGCAGGTGTTCCCCGGGCCTTAAAAGCGGTTAAAGAACAAGGGATTCCAGAATGGCTTTGGCGTAAAGAAGCTGATTCGATGGCTTTGTCCCAATGGTGTGAGAAAGAGCACTATGGGCATGAGATGACAGCTAAACAGGTATTTGATCGCATGGCAGGGTGTTGGACCTATTGGGGCTGGAAAGGAGGATATTTTGACACTGAAGTCGATGCGCGGGCGTATTATGATGAAATGCGCTATATGCTTTGTGCCCAAATGTGTGCGCCTAATTCTCCTCAATGGTTTAATACTGGCCTTTACTGGGCCTATGGGATTAATGGGCCAGCTCAAGGTCACTCTTACGTAGATTACAAAACAGGCGAGCTTAAAACATCGACCTCATCTTATGAACGTCCCCAAGTCCACGCTTGCTTTATTCTGAGCCTCAAAGATGATCTTGTTAATGAAGGGGGAATAATGGACCTGTGGTTAAGGGAAGCCCGTCTTTTCAAATATGGTTCTGGGACGGGGTCTAACTTTTCAAATTTAAGAGGCGCAAGAGAAACTCTTTCTGGAGGGGGATATTCTTCAGGAATGATGAGTTTTTTAAGGATTGGAGATCGGGCGGCGGGGGCTATTAAGTCGGGAGGAACAACGCGTCGTGCAGCTAAGATGGTTGTTGTAGACGTGGACCATCCGGATATCGAAGAATACGTAAATTGGAAGGTGATTGAAGAACAAAAAGTTTTAGATCTTGTGGTAGGATCTAAAATTGCAAAGAAGCATCTTTCAGCCATTCTTGCCGCTTGCCAAGAGGGGCAAGGGGACGAGCGATTTAATCCACAGGAAAATTCTTCTCTTTATAAAGCCGTAAAAGAGGCTCGTGCGGCAATGATTCCTGAGAATTATTGTCAACGTGTCATTCAATTTGCCCGTCAAGGGTATACCCATATGGATATGCGTGAGTATGATACAGATTGGGATTCGGAAGCTTATCGTACGGTCTCTGGGCAAAATTCAAATAACTCTGTTCGTGTAACCAACAAATACCTCCATGCAGTGATGGAAAATAAAGAGTGGAATCTTTTGCGAAGAACAGATGGGAACCTTCATAAAACGATACGTGCTCGAGACCTATGGGATCAAATAGGTCAAGCGGCATGGGCTTCAGCCGATCCAGGTCTCCAATATGATACAACAATCAATGAGTGGCATACTTGTCCTCAAAATGGGCGGATTCGTGCTTCGAATCCTTGCTCAGAATATATGTTTTTAGATGATACAGCTTGTAATCTTGCCTCTCTTAACCTGGTTGCGTTTATGAATCATCAAGGGAAAGAAGTCAAAGCGGGAGAACTCCATTTTGATTGTAAAGCTTTCGAACATGCGGTTCGTTTGTGGACAATGGCCCTTGAAATTACGGTTATGATGGCCCAGTTTCCCTCAAAAGAAATTGCGAGGCTTTCTTATGAGTTTCGCACACTAGGGCTTGGGTATGCCAACATTGGGGGTCTCTTAATGGCGTCTGGCATTGCTTATGACAGTAAAGAAGGTCGGGCCATTGCAGGAGCTGTTGCCGCATTGATGACGGGAGTTTCTTACGCGACGTCTGCAGAGATGGCGGCAGAGCTTGGTGCTTTTAAGCATTATAAACTGAATGAGAAAGATATGCTGCGCGTCATGCGTAACCATCGTCGAGGGGCCTATGGAGAAAAAGAGGGATATGAAGGCCTTGAAGTGATGCCTGTTCCGCTGGAA
>JAIEOZ010000012.1 GCA_019750035.1 Alphaproteobacteria bacterium
CACAAAAGCCAACTCTCGAGCAGTATCCTCGTCTAAAAAGCAGAGGATATCCCAAAGAAAAGCGGCCCATAAACCTTCGCGCAATCGGAGAGCAGCTCGTCGATCAAGATAAGCTTTATTAAGCTAACCGGATAGGGTGGATTGAGAAGGGTATCGATAGTCCTTCTTAATCCTCTCCCATTTTCAAGGCAGCAAGAAAAGCTGATTGAGGGATTTCTACATTACCAACCTGACGCATCCGCTTTTTACCCGCTTTTTGCTTTTCCAAAAGTTTCCGCTTACGAGTAATATCCCCTCCATAGCACTTTGCGGTTACATCTTTACGTAGAGCTGAAATTGTCTCACGAGCAATAACTTTGGCCCCAATAGAAGCTTGAATGGCAATTTTAAAGAGTTGTCGGGGGATTAGGTCTTTCAGCCTTGTGCAAAGCCCTCGTCCTCGACTTTCAGCATGAGAGCGATGGACAATCGTTGATAGGGCATCTACAGGATCCCCATTGACAAGCACCGATAGCTTCACAAGCTGACCTTCCTCATATCCATCCATTTGATAATCAAAACTCGCATAGCCTCGACTCACAGACTTCAATCGATCATAGAAATCAAAAACAACCTCATTCAACGGCAAGCGATAAACAACCATGGCTCGATTCCCCACATAGGTCAGATCAATCTGCACCCCGCGTCTATCTGTACAAAGGGTTAAGACGGATCCTAAATACTCATCAGGGACAAGGATCGTGGCCTTGATCCAGGGTTCTTCCATCTTCGCAATGCGAACGATATCAGGCATATCCGCAGGATTATGGAGTTCAATCATCTCTCCATTGGTCATATAAATCTTATACACAACGCTAGGAGCCGTTGTGATCAAGTCAAGATTAAATTCTCGCTCAAGGCGTTCTTGAATAATTTCAAGGTGCAGCAAACCTAAAAACCCACAGCGAAAGCCAAATCCTAAGGCTGCCGAGCTTTCTGGCTCAAACATAAAGCTTGCATCATTCAAACGTAATTTTCCAAGACTTTCCCTGAGGTGTTCAAACTCGGCGGCATCCGCAGGAAAGAGGCCACAGAAAACAACAGGGACGCTCGGCTTAAATCCAGGTAAAGCAGCCTCTGCAGGGCGTTTATCTTCCGTAATGGTATCACCCACATTGCAATCGCTAACAGCCTTGATGCCTGCTGTAAAAAAACCCACTTCCCCTGGGTGAAGAGCCGAAAGGTTTTCTCGCTTGGGTGTAAAAACACCAACTTGTTCAACAGGATACACAGATCCTGCATTCATCATTTTAATTTTCATGCCCGTCTTTAAAGATCCATCCACGATACGCACTAAAATGATGACCCCTAAATAAGCATCATACCAACTATCAATTAACAGGGCTTTTAGGGGAGCATCCTTGTCCCCTTTTGGGGGAGGAAGACGATGCACCAAAGCTTCTAAAACATCGGGAACACCGACCCCTGTTTTGGCTGAAATAAGCAGCGCCTCGCTCGCATCTAAGCCAATCACATCTTCAATCTGTTCTTTGACGCGCTCGGGATCAGCCGCAGGCAAATCAGCTTTATTCAGAATAGGAATAATTTCATGATTGTTATCAATCGCTTGATATACATTTGCAAGGGTTTGCGCTTCAACACCTTGGCTGGCATCCACAACCAAGAGAGATCCCTCACAAGCGGCTAAGCATCGACTTACTTCATAGGCAAAGTCCACATGACCCGGCGTATCCATTAAATTAAGCTGATAGATCTCTCCGTTTTTAGCCTTGTATTTAAGGCGCACGGTCTGCGCTTTAATTGTGATTCCCCGTTCCCGTTCAATATCCATACTATCAAGGACTTGCTCTTTTTGTTCGCGCGCGGAAAGACCACCACACAATTGAATCAAGCGGTCCGCCAAAGTGGACTTTCCATGGTCAATATGGGCAATAATGGAAAAATTTCGAATGTGACTTAAACTCGTCATTGGCGCAGTTCTCCACCCGTATTTTCGGCGATTGAGGATATTATTTTTTGAGAAATTATCTGGATCTCTTCTTCAGTCAAGGTATGGTCCTTAGGCTGAAGTCGAACACGAATGGCTAAGGATTTTTTATGATTTGGTAATTCAAATACATCAAAGAGCGTCACCTCTTCAATAAGGGACGGATCTGCTTTGCGAGCGGCTTTCATCAGGCTATCTCCAGGGATATCTTGACGCACCACAAATGCAAAATCTCGCTCAACTGCTTGATAAAGAGAAAGGGTTAAGTGAAGCTTTGCTGTTGTCTTTCGCTTCGGCAAAGGAAGTCGATCTATAAAAACTTCAAAGGCAACAATGGGCCCTTTCACATCAAAAGTTTTGAGAACGCGAGGGTGAATTTCCCCAAAATAACCCAAGACTTGCGACCCCAACTTCAATGTTGCTGAACGACCAGGGTGATACCAGGAGGGAGCGGTGCGATCCCATTGAGGCATCACATTCGCAAGGTCTAAAAGGGCAAGCGCATCGGCCTTCACATCATAAATATCCGTGGGACGTTTTTTTTCACACCAATTCCCCGGGTGAAAGGCCCCTGCCCTTAGCCCTGATGCCATCATATGTTGTCCCTGGGGTGTGGGATCAGAATATTGAGGGCCTATTTCAAAAACGCCAAGAGATTCAACCCCACGATTTTGGTTATACAGAACAACTTTCAGGAAATGGGGCAAAAGGCTGGGACGCATCGCATCGAGGTCTTGGCTAATTGGGTTGAGCAAAATTAAGCTCTCTGGAGTTCCTCCAAAAGGTTTGCTTTCTTCCTGGGATAGAAAAGACCACGTCACAACTTCCATGAGTCCCCGACCTGCAAGCCGATCGCGGGCGACAAAGCGTCTTGCTTGAAGAGTAGTTAAAGGTTTTTGCACAGGCCGCCCTTCATAAGGCGTCGAGGGGATTTTGTCATATCCCTCTACTCTTAAAACCTCTTCCACAAGATCGACGTCTTGCTCTACATCAAAACGCCAAGACGGCGTAAGGACGTTTAGACGCTGTCCCTCTTCTGTGATACGAAATCCCAGCTGTGTTAAAATGCTCTGGGTTCGTTCTTGGGTGACCTCTACCCCTGCGCGACTTTTTATCTGTGAGGAAGAAAAAGAAAGAGACCTTGTGATCTCTGGAGCTTTACCAGCGATCACAATCTCGCTCGCTTCACCGCCACAGAGGTCTAAAATCATCTTCGTGGCCACCTCAAGACCCGGCAGGGTTGAAGCAGGGTCAACGCCCCTTTCAAACCGATAACGTGAATCACTTAAAATTCCCAGCTTTCGCCCCGTTATTGCCGTGCGAATAGGGTCAAAAAAAGCAGACTCTAAGAAAACCGTCTGGGTTGTTTCATCGCACCCTGTGCTTTCTCCCCCCATAACACCGGCTAGAGAAATAACGCCTGATTCGTCGGCGATGACCGTCATGCCTTCAGCAAGCGCATAGATTTTTCCATCTAAACCTTTAAAATTTTCGCCGGCTTTGGAAAAACGTATATTAAGGTTTCCTTTAAGCTTATCCACATCAAACACATGAAGGGGTCGAGCACGATCATAAGCAAAGAAATTGGTAATATCCACAAGTGCTGAAATCGGCCGCAAACCTATGGCCTTAAGTTTTTGTTGGAGCCATAAAGGACTGGGAGCATTTTTAACACCACGAATTACTCTGCCCGTAAAATGAGGACAAGTCTCTAGATCGGACTGAAGAGAAAGCGGGCAAGGATAGGTCCCTTTTATCGATTCAATCTTTAAAGGAATAAGGGTTCCGATTTCTGTTGCAGCCAAGTCCCTGGCAATCCCATAGACTCCTAAACAATCTCCTCGATTCGGTGTGATGCTCACCTCAATAAGGGTTTCATCAAGCCCAAGCCATTTTGCATAAGACTCTCCGAGAGGAGC
>JAIEOZ010000015.1 GCA_019750035.1 Alphaproteobacteria bacterium
TTTTTGACATGGAAAGGCGCTTAGAAACTCTCTCCAAGTTTGGAGATCCTTTAGAAAAACTCAAGGAAGTGGTAAATTTTGAAGTCTTCCGGAAAGAAATTGAGATAGGACTAGGTTTTTCAGACAGGTCTAAGGGAGGGCGTCCTCCTTATGACGCTGTTCTCATTTTTAAGATTTTAGTCCTTCAGACACTTTATTCTCTTTCAGATGAACAAACAGAATATCAAATTAAGGATAGATTGAGCTTTATGAGATTTTTAGGCCTGTCACTTTCTGAAAGTGTCCCGGATGCAAAGACCATATGGCTTTATCGAGAATGCTTAGCTCAAAAGGGACTCATAGAGAAACTCTTTTTAAGCTTTGATCAGGCCTTGAAAGATCGTGGATACCTTGCCATGAGTGGACAGATCGTGGGCGCGACAATTATTTCAGCTCCTCGTCAGAGAAAAGGAGAAAGTTAAAGAAGGAGACATTCCTGAGGAGTGGAAAGAACATCCTTTAAAATTATCTCAAAAAGATAGAGATGCCAGGGGTTGTTAAATACAGCAAGGCTAAGGTTAAAAATGGAGAAAAAGCAATTGACCTTGCAACACCTTATTTTGGGTATAAAAATTACATTTCCATGGATAAGCGGTATGGGTTTGTACGTAAATTTCATATAAGTGATGCAAGTCGTTACGATGGTAAAATCTTATCCCACCTCTTGGATAAGGAGAATACAGCCAGTGATGTTTGGGGAGATACGGCCTATCGATCGGAGAAAAATGAAACCCTTTTAAAAGAAAATGGTTTTGCCTCTCAACTTCACCAGAAAAAACCAAAGGGAAAGGCGATGCCTCAGCATATCCAAAGGGCGAATGAGGAAAAATCTAAAGTCCGTTCTAAAGTGGAGCATGTTTTTGCTGTTCAGAAAGATAAAATGGCCTTGTTTGTCAGAACTATTGGCCTCAAAAGATCCCATATAAAAATCGGCCTTGCCAATATCGTCTACAACATGAAAAGACTCATCTTCTGGAAAAACCGAAGGGTTTTACACTCTAGGTATGCCTAAATCACCCCAAAATGCCTCAATTTAAGGAAATTCTCCTTAAAATTGAACGATATTGACTCCTTATTCCTAGAAATTCTTCCTTTAACTCTCTTTTCTCGTCCTTTTAAAAATCGCTCCCATCGAAAAAGCAGTTATTCGAGGTTCTCAGCTTTTTCCCCACAATACAATTTGAGCAAGCGAATGACGTCTACTTAAAAGACCAGCTAACAACAATTTCGTAATTAACCCCAACCTTACGTCCAGATGCATTCCGTGGGTCCTCTATCTTCTCCAAGCAATCCCATAATCTCATTTTAATCACTCCTTTTTTAGAAAGGACTATATTGGTTTTTATCGAGAACTAAAAGACATGGCTATCTACAGGAGATGAGTGAAAATAGTTTATAATTTAAAAAATAACCTAAAAGACCGGTATCAAATAAAATCATAAGTTCTTAATATGAAGTGGTTTTTAGAGCTTCCAATGCTCTCTTCCGAGCAAAAGCATGATCAACAATAGGAAAGGGATAGGTCATTCCCAACTTAATTCCTGCCATTTCTAAAACTTCAAGAGAGGCTTGCCAAGGAGAATGAATATAGGGGGAATCCAGAGCTTGGAGCTCTGGCACCCATCGCTTTATATAAGTTCCCTTGAAGTCAAATTTTTGACTTTGAAGAGAGGGATTAAAAATGCGGAAATAAGGAGCAGCATCCACCCCACATCCTGCAACCCATTGCCAGCTGACCGCATTGTTGGCAAGGTCAGCATCAACGAGGGTATCCCAAAACCATTCTTCTCCTTTTTGCCAAGGAAGGAGGAGATGTTTCACAAGGAATGATGCCACAACCATACGAACTCGGTTATGTATTCCTCCCGTATGCCAGAGTTCTCTCATTCCCGCATCCACCAAGGGGTATCCGGTTTTGCCGATCTGCCAAGCTTTAAGGGCATCAGCATCTACTTCCCATGGAAAGTGCTCAAAAGATACCCTTAGCGGTTTGAATGGTAGTTCTGGGAAGTGAAAGAGAAGATGATAAGAGAATTCTCGCCATCCTAACTGTCTTAAAAAAGGAAGAGCTTCTATCCCATGGGAAAGTAAAACTTGATGCCAAATTTGAGTAGAGCTTAATTCTCCCCAATGAAGACAGGGAGATAAATGGGATGTACCGTTTTCTGAAGGATAGTCTCTTTTCTTAGCATAGGCTTCAACTCCCTCCTCTAAAAACCGGTTCAGTCTTTCCCACGCTCCCTTCTCTCCAGGCTGCCATGTTTGCTCTAAACCCTGTCCCCATGCAGGGTGCAATCTCCACTCTTCTAAAGATTCAGAAGCAACAGGAAACTTCCATCCTTGAAGTTCTGGAATGGGAAGGGGGTGAGGGAAGGTGAAATTTTGAAGGGCTTTCCAAAAGGGCGTAAAAACCTGGTAAGGTCCTTTTGTTTTTGTTTGAATTTTCCAAGGCTCAGCCAAAAGAGATCCATTGAAACTTTGACAAGAGATGTCTTCATTTTTAAAATAGGACTTAATTTCTTGATCTCTGTTTATGGCATAGGGTTCATAACATCGATTCCAATAAACAGCACCAGCTTTTGTTTCTTCAATAAGGTTTTTTAAGATATTCAAGGGATTCCCACGCCTAAAGATAAGCTGAACCCCTCGTTCTAGAAGAGACTGTTTTAGAGCGTTCAGGCTTTTATGAAGCCACCAGTGAGAGGCTCTTCCTGGAGCCCAAGGATCTTGATCGTCCCAAATATACACAGCAAAAAAAGGTTGGTTTGCAGCCGCTTGAAGTGCAGGATTATCTGCCAACCTTAAATCTTGCCTTAACCAGAGAATAGCTGGTTTTTCCTGGGACATTTAAAAACCTCTTTTCTTAAAGTAAACCATTTTTTCATGAAGCCGTCATTCCATTTTGTGCTATAATGAAATAATTGGATGAATTCAAGACAGATGATACAATGAAGGCCAAGAAAAGTTATATTTTGTATGGGACTTTTGTCCTTTTTTTATTTCTTTTAGCAATGAGCGGAACCATCATGAGCCAAGTGAATGAACCCAAGTTTAAGGTTATTGAATCCCATGGAAAGATGGAGATTCGTGAGTATGCTCCTCTTCTTGTTGCTCAAGTGATGGTTGAGGGAGAGCGGAAAGAAGCGATCTCAAAAGGCTTTCGAATGCTCGCTGATTATATTTTTGGTAATAATGCTCCCCGTCAAAAAATAAGCATGACTGCTCCTGTGACACAACAGCAGGGAGAAAAAATTGCCATGACGACACCTGTCATCCAACAAGCTTCAAATCACAGCGGACATTGGAAGGTTAGGTTTGTCATGCCTGGGGAATACACATTGGAAACTCTCCCACATCCCAACAATAGCCAAATAGAGTTGTTGTCCATTCCAACAAAGCATTATGCGGTTATAATGTTTTCAGGTTTAGCGAGCCAAGAAAGCTTACAAAGACATCTGGGCGAGCTTGTCAAATACGCAAAAGAAACTAACCTCAAGACTCTAGGCGAGCCTATCTTTGCCTTTTATAATCCGCCCTGGACACTGCCATTTTTACGTCGAAACGAAGTCATGATGGAAGTGAAAGAATAACCTATCCTCTCTTCCCTGCTTCCCACCTTGCATAAATCTCTGCAACCCTTTGACCTAGGTGTTTGGCTGTGAGTCTGTCTGATTTTGGTGGAGCTGTATCAGGTGTTAATTGGCATGCAAAAATGACCCCGTAAGAAGGGAAAATGGCACGGAATTTTGACCCCTCTCTTAAAGAATAGATGTAGAAGATTTCCCCTATGAAGCAGCTATGGGGAAAACGAGAGGGATGATCATTGTAGAAACAATTGCACAGATAAGACGGCTTTATTCTAGTCGAATCGAGTAGGAGGAGCCTCACAGCCCCTCCTCA
>JAIEOZ010000084.1 GCA_019750035.1 Alphaproteobacteria bacterium
GCAACATTATTTCCCCATAAGGCAAAAACCTTTAAGTCTGGACGTTGTTTAAGGGTTACCTTTGAGCGAAGTTTATAAAGGGTGAGTTTTTTCAAAAGAGATTCTAAGCGAGAAGTTTCCGCGTCCAGAAGGAAAGAACTCTTGTTGTCTACGATAAAAAAGTCATACAAAAACCTTCCTTGAGGGGTAAGAAGGGTTGCATATAGAGTTTGATCTAGGTTTACAAGGTGAATATCATTGGTGATTAACCCCTGAAGAAAAGAGGCTTTATCTTCCCCTTCAACTTCCAATACGCTACGGTTAGAAAGTTCACAGACGTTAATAGTCATTAAATCCTCACATGAAATAATATATTTTCTCTATCACATACCATCAAGATGTAATTTTTTCTCCTTCTTTATCTAATTTTTCGTACGCATGAAGGAGAAAAGCTTGCTCTTATTCTAAAAACCCAACATATTTTACCTCAGCGTAATTAAATCACTTTTTCATGAGGATGTCATGGCAGGTCACTCACAGTTTAAGAATATTATGTACCGCAAAGGGGCGCAAGATGCTAAACGGGCGAAGGTATTCACGAAAATTATACGTGAACTCACAACTTCTGCTCGCCAAAATCCTGACCCTGAAGCTAATTCTCGCTTGCGCCAAGCTATTATCGCGGCCAGAGGCGCTAACATGCCCAAAGATACAATGGAAAGAGCTATTAAAAGAGGGGCAGGAGGTGAAGATACAACCGATTACATAGAAGTTCGCTATGAAGGATATGGTCCTGCCGGTGTTGCTGTGATTGTGGAAGCTCTTACAGATAATCGTAATCGAACCGCGGGAGAAGTTCGTGCTGCCTTTACAAAGTATGGGGGAAGCTTGGGTGAAACCAATAGCGTTAGCTTTATGTTTGATCGTGTGGGCATCATTCGGTACCCTAAAAGTAGCATAAAGCAGGATGTCCTTTTTGAAGCAGCTCTTGAAGCAGGAGCGCAAAATTTCGAAGAAATAGACAAAAATTATGAAATTGAGTGTAGTCTTGAAGACTTTGCCACAGTAAGGGATGCTCTGATAACCCTATTCGGCGATCCTGAGGGAGCAGAGTTGATGTGGAAGCCTCAAACAACAGTTATTGTTGATGAAGAAAAGGCCGTTTCTTTAATGAAGTTTATTGATATTTTAGAAGATAATGATGACGTTCAATCTGTTTTTTCTAACGACGAAATATCCGATGAGGTGATGGAAAAATTGGTGAATAAAAAGTGATGTTTACTCCTATACGTATCTTGGGTCTTGATCCTGGCTTGCGGATTACGGGATGGGGTGTTATTGATGTGGAAGGATCAAGGTTGTCCCATGTAGATCATGGAATTGTCACCTCAAAAGATGCAGAAGATCTTCCCTCACGTCTTGTGAGTTTGTACACTCAACTAATAACTGTTATTCAGCGCTATGCTCCTCATGAAGCAGCGGTGGAGGAGACCTTTGTGAATAAAAATCCTTTGTCTGCTTTAAAACTTGGTATTGCGCGAGGGGTGGTTCTGTTGGCGCCCGCACAAGCAGGTCTTCTTGTAGGCGAATACGCTGCGAATAAAGTGAAAAAGAGTGTTGTGGGTGTGGGACATGCAGATAAAACACAAGTCGCAATGATGGTAGGACGCCTCTTACCCAAAAGTGGAGGTGTAACGAAAGATGCGGCTGATGCGCTTGCTGTAGCGATTTGTCATGCCCATTATCGGAGTTTTCAGCAAAAAATAAGAGTCGCCTCATGATTGCAAAACTAACGGGATTCATTGATACAATTGCAGATACTTTTCTCATTATTGACGTGGGAGGTGTGGGCTATCTTGTCTCTTGTTCCAGCCGAACGTTAAGAAATATTGGTCCTAAAGGAGAGAAAGCCACACTTTTTATTGAAACGGTTATGCGGGCTGAAAGCCTTCAACTTTATGGCTTTGGGGCACGGGAAGAACAAGAATGTTTTCGTCTTCTCATAACGGTTCAAGGAGTTGGGATGCGTATGGCCCTTTCTCTTCTTTCTGCCCTTTCTCCTGCAGACATTTATCAAGGGATTGCAACCCAAGACAAAGTGACGTTAACACGTGCAGATGGCGTTGGGCCCAAGCTGGCAAGTCGTATTGTGACTGAGTTGAAAGATAAAATTCCAGCTGAACTGGGGTTTTCTGCTCATCTTCATGCGCTTCCTTCTTCTCTGCCACCCATTCTGGAAGAAGCAGCCTCGGCCCTGGTCAATTTAGGATACCGTCGTCTTGAAGCCATTACCGCCATTAGCAAAGCCCAGCAAAACTTAGGCGAAGAAGCCTCTCTCAGTGATCTTATTCGTCAAGGTCTTAGTCTTTTGGCAAGGAGTGGAACATGATATCCTCTCCACGTCTTTTGGCTTCCGAAGAAAATGCTGACGCTCCAGAAATCAGCTTGCGTCCGCAACATCTTGAAGAGTTTGTAGGGCAAGCTCAAGCGCGAAAAAATTTAAAGATTTTTATAGAAGCCGCAAAAACACGACAAGAAGCCATGGATCACGTTCTTTTTTATGGCCCTCCTGGACTTGGGAAAACAACCCTTTCCCAGATTATGGCTCGAGAGCTCGGGGTTGGATTTCGATCAACCTCTGGTCCTGTTATCGCACGTGCAGGAGATTTAGCGGCGCTTTTGACAAATCTTCAACCCTATGATGTTCTTTTTATTGATGAAATTCATCGCCTTAATCCAGCTATAGAAGAAATTCTTTATCCTGCAATGGAGGATTATAAGTTGGACCTTATCATTGGGGAAGGACCCGCTGCCCGATCGGTGCAAATTGATCTTCCTCCCTTTACGCTTATTGGGGCAACTACCCGTTCGGGTCTTATTTCCTCACCGCTTCGAGATCGATTTGGAATTCCCGTGCGCTTGATTTTTTATAGTCCTGAAGAACTTCAACACGTTCTCTTAAGAGGAGCTCGCGCCCTACACACGCCCATTTCTTCTGAAGGTGCTATGGAGATTGCCCGCCGATCTCGGGGTACACCACGTATTGCCCTGAGACTTTTAAGGCGAATCAGAGATTTTGTCATTGTGAGGGGAGAGACTCAAATCACGGCTAAAGGAGCCGATTACGCTTTAACCCATTTAGAGGTGGATGGTTATGGTCTTGATGCTATGGACCATCGTTATCTTAAGCACATTATTGAACATTTTGAGGGGGGCCCCGTTGGTCTTGAAACCCTTGCTGCAGCTCTCGCTGAGCAAAAAGATACACTTGAAGATGTGATTGAACCGTACCTTCTGCAACAAGGGTATATTCAACGTACGCCCCGAGGACGCATGCTGACGCCACGTGCCTATGAAGCTTTAGGGGTCAAAGCCCCCCTCCAAGCTATTCCATCTCTTTTTGAGGAGAAAGATGAGTAACGTTCATAGGTTTTCCCTGCGGGTGTATTTGGAAGATACGGACGGGATCGGAATCGTTTATTATGCAAACTACTTAAAATTTGCTGAACGCGCCCGCACGGAGTTCTTACGTCATTTTGATATAAGTCATGCTGAAATGATCAAAGAACAAAGGGTTATGTTTGTCGTGCGCACATGCACTTTAAACTGCCTTGCATCTGCCCGTCTAGATGATGTATTAGAAGTGAGAACTCACCTTAAAAAGCCGGGGCGTGCTAAATTAGAAGTTTCTCAGGCTATTTTGCGGGAAGATCAACTTATTGCAACTCTTGAGGTTACTTTGGCTTGCATTAACCCGGTGGGCAAGCCCGTCAGGCTTGATGCAAACTTTGTAAATAAAATGTGGACTCATGTTGGAGAAATTTAAGAATGCCAGAATCAACACCCCTCGATACGCTGAATAACGCTGTTACGGCCGCTGAAGTGATGGCTCACGACCTGTCTCTCTGGGGCCTTTTTATGTCAGCCGACCTTGTCGTTAAGATGATTATGGTTGGTCTTAT
>JAIEOZ010000206.1 GCA_019750035.1 Alphaproteobacteria bacterium
GGCTCAATGAGAATAATCGTTAAAGTATTTTCGTCCACAAACCCTCAATTTAATGTTGTCTCCAAGTGGTTCCCTGAGGATTATCTTCTAAAACAACACCCGCTTTTAGAAGCTCATCACGCACTCGGTCAGCTTCTAGAAAATTCTTTTCCTCTCTTGCCCGCGTGCGAGCCTCAATAAGCGCTAAAATTGTAGCTTCGTCAATCCCTGTTTTTCCTTTAAACCAACTTTCAACGTCTTGCTGCAAAAGTCCGAGCAACGCGCCGCTGGCTTTTAGGGTAGAGGCTAATTGATTTTTGTCGTTTTCACTTGAAGCTTTATAAAGCTGAGTTGCGAGTTCATGGAGTACAGAAATAGCGAGTGGAGTGTTGAGGTCATCTTCAAGTGCCGCTTTAATAGGTTCACAGGCTTCACCCATTCCCTTAAGGTCTCGTCCTCTTAAGGCGTTATAGAGTCGATCAAGACTTTGACGGTTTTGGAGGACGATGTGGTTATTCCAATCCAAAGGCTGACGATAATGAGAAGATAAAAGAATGAAACGTATCAGTTCTCCTGGTATGGTTGTTAATAGATGATGAACGGTAATAAAGTTTCTCAAAGACTTAGACATCTTTTCACCATTCACGGTTAGCATGCCATTATGAAGCCATGTGCGAGCAAAGGTTTGAGGTCCAAAACAGGCTTGACTTTGAGTTATTTCATTTTCATGATGGGGAAAAATTAAGTCCTGTCCTCCTCCGTGGATGTCAAACGTTTCTCCTAAATATTTTAGAGACATAGCCGAACATTCAATATGCCAACCAGGGCGTCCTCGACCCCAAGGGCTTTCCCATCCTGGAACACTCTTTTTAGAGGGTTTCCAGAGTATAAAATCCTCTGGATTCTTTTTGTAAGCGGCAACGTCAACACGTGCGCCGGCAATCATTTCGTCATGATTACAGTGAGAAAGTTGACCATAATCAGGAAAATCCTTGACGGAAAAAAGAACATGAGACTCATTCTCATAGGCGTATCCTTTATCAAGGAGGATTTTAATTAATGAGATCATTTCATTAACGTGTTCAGTCGCTAAGGGTTCGATATCAGGAGGGATGTTTCCCAAGGCTTCCATATCCTGGTGAAAATCACGAGTCATTCTTCGCGTCAAATCATAAATCTTTTCCTGATTTTCAACCGCCGATTTGATGATTTTATCATCAATATCTGTAATGTTTCGTACGTAGGTAACCTTTGGATAAAGACTGCGTAAAAGCCGGCTTAAAACATCAAATATGACGTAAGGCCTAGCGTTTCCAATGTGAGCAAAATCATAGACCGTTGGGCCACAGACATAAAGTCGGATATTCTCAGTAGTCAACGGCGTAAAAAGCTCTTTTTGGCGTGTGAGTGTATTATACAGTATCAATGGCATTTTCTTAATTTCTAGCTGTTTGTAGTCGATGAAGGACTTTTGGACGACCCATTAAAAGAATTAGGTCTTTTAATTCAGGACCATGTTCTTGACCCGTTAGGGCTTGTCTTATCGGCATAAATAGGTTTTTTCCTTGAAGCTCTGTCACCGCTTTAACTTCGTTCATCCATGTTTTAAAAGTAGTCTCGTCCCAAGGTGTTGGAGGCAAGTAGTGTTCGGCTGTTTCCAATAGACTTTTATTGTCCTCAAGAAAAGATCGCTGACCGTAACAAATATTCCACCATTCTTTAATGTCTTGAAATCTTCTAATGTTTTTCTGGATAAGGCTCCAAAATTCAGGGGTTGCTTCTCCCATGCCCATCGCTTCAAATCGTGGGCGAACTTGATCAAAGGAAAGCATTTGAAGTATTTTTATATTTATGTTCCATAAATCTTCTGGGTCAAGCTTAGGTGTTGATCTTCCAAACTTGTGAATAGCAAACTCGTTTAAGATTCCCTTCAGACTTAGATGGGGAGTAATAGGATCTGAAGTCCCTAGTTTTGCGAGAAGGCTATTGACTGACATAGGCTCAAGACCCTCTTCGCGGAGTTGCATTAAACTAAGGCTGCCCTCTCGCTTGGAAAGACCTTCACCTGTGCGGCCAGAAATAAGGGCGAGATGTCCAAATTGTATGGAGGGAGGCTTTCCCTGAAGAGCTTCCATGATTTGAATTTGTAAGGCTGTATTTGTGACGTGATCTTCTCCCCGAATGATGTGGGTAATATTCATCTCTAAATCATCCACAGCTGTTGCAAAAGTAAAGAGAGGGGAACCATCTTCTCGAATGACAACGGGATCACTTAAAAGGTCACCTTGAAAAGTGACTTCCCCTCGAATGAGGTCGTTCCAACGAATGGCACCCTTTTCCATTTTAAATCGCCAATGGGGCTTCCGACCTTCTGCCTGATACTTTGTGATTTGAGTCGGTGTTAACGAAAGAGCGGCTCTATTGTAATGAGGAGGTTTTCCCGAAGAAAGTTGTATCTTTTTTTGTAAGTCCAATTCTTCAGATGTTTCGTAACAAGCATAAATTTTCCCTTGGGCTTTTAAGGTTTCAGCGACCTCTGCATAAAGCATAAGGCGATCTGATTGCTTAATCAACTCATCATAGTTAAGACCTAGCCACTGCAAATCTTCTTGAATTTGATCAACATATTTTTGTTGGGACCGCTCTCTATCTGTGTCATCTAGCCGTAGGATAAAAGATCCGTCAAAAGCACGTGCATAGAGCCAGTTGGTAAGGGCTGTTCTTACATTTCCTAAATGGAGATATCCAGTAGGAGAAGGAGCGAATCGTAATTTTGTCATTGTTGTATCTTTGCAACTTTCTAAAGGGTTTTTTTAAGCCCACAAATTTATTAATGCAACTTGTCCCCATTTTTAAGTATAGCATAACTTAAATAACATTTAAGAAAAGAGGCAAAAATGAAAAACTTTCTTTTACTCTCCGTTGCAGTCATACCAATGATATATGGAAGTGCATGGGCACAAACGAATATACCACCCGTTTGTGATGAATGTCCAAAAGCTTTCCAAGGTTTTAATGTGGGGGCTAACATAGGATATGGTGTAGGGGGTGTTAGAACTAAAGTTAGGAACTTTGGAACGACCACAGTAAATAATGCTTTAGTCACTCAGGGAGCTCAGGCAAGTAGTCGTATGGATGTAAGGGGCGTTGATGGAGGCTTGAGCGTTGGTTACCTTCATCGCTTTTGCAACTTTGTCGCAGGTATTGATTTTACAGCAAATTGGGTAGGGTCAAGCACATCAGCAAGAAGTATTATAACGACGACGGCAAATGGCGCCAACATAGCTGGATCAGTTACGGCCAGAGCTTCTTATAAGATACGTTTAGAAAATTCACTCCAACTTGCTGCGAAACTGGGTTGGGTCATTGATCGCACGCTCCCCTTTATAAAATTAGGGTGGGATAATTCTCAGTGGAAAATTTCAGGCACCGCAGTTTTAGGAAATAACAGTGCTTTTCATGTCTCAAGAGACAAGCGGTTTAATGCTTTCCTTTGGGGGGCGGGTGTGGACTTCCTTATGACAAGAAATTTTACGCTTGGTGCCGAATATACGGGAACAATCGCAGGGGATAAAAATATCATTAAGTCTAATGATGCTGCAGTTTCCATGAAACCACAATATAATAAATTTGCTTTAACAGCTAAGTATATTTTTAGCTAAAAAGGGGCAGAAATTTTTGGGAAAAGAGAGAGAGTTTTGAAGGATCTTGTCCGTTTATCGTAAGAAAAAATGGTAAGCCGGTGGCCCACAGTTGAGGTTAGTAGGATAAAACTAAAACTCTCTTCTCTCTTGAGTAAAATAGCCAAAGTCTTAGGATCGCTGTAATAGGATGTAAGTTTTTCTGTTTAAAAAATAATCCGGATTAATAATTTAGCGTAGTGCTTAAAATTCTGAGCGTAAACTCAGGGAGGTGTGTTCCCAAAATGATGAAGAGTATACTCATCGGATGTGAAGACGCCTTATTTTGTTTTCCTCTGGAGTCAT
>JAIEOZ010000238.1 GCA_019750035.1 Alphaproteobacteria bacterium
CGAATAGGAATCATTTCCCCTTTTTCATCGAGCTTTTCGGCTTTTATGAACCACTCGCTCTGTTGAGAGGCTACAAGAGTATTGGAAGCATCATAGGTATTTTGGAATTCGATGAATCCATCTAAAACACTATAGTTTTCTTGAGCGTTGTTAAAGTCACTTACCTTAGCGTAAGTTATTCCTGGTGTATCACCAGGCAGCCCATTGATGTAAACTGTTTCCGTATATCCATCTCGGCTTTCCGATTTTTCTTTACAGCCCGCATAGGTTCTTACCGTATAGTATTTTATGACCTTGCCACTGGGATCACATACGGCCGTCTCTAAATCATAATCGTAACATACGTAAGTTTGATCAAATCCATCATTAACTTCTATGCTAATAACAGAGTAGTCCCTTACCATCCCATTGACAGCTGCATTTAGACAGCGTCGTAATGTAATAAAGTGAGCAGAATCCCATTCCTCATCTATAGGTCCATAGGTTGTAACCATATCGGGACCTACAGGAATCTTACCATTAAGGCTGGGCTTCATATAGCCTTCAGCATCGTAGATTTGGAAAAGTTGTTCTTCAAAAACTTCAATGTTTTTTACAGCTCCGTTTTCTAGGTTTAGAATTGTTGTAGAAATTGGCTTTAGCTCTCCATCATCGTCTCTAAATTGTAGGTAGCTGAAGAATTTGGGGGACTGGTTATATATAGTTGTGGTATTAACAATCTCCTCTTCAGGGATCTCATAAATGGGCTCTTGTGTTGATGAAACCCAATTTGTTGAGGTACCACGGTAGTAGATTTTCTTGCCAACAGAAATAAAGTTAGAAGTTGCTGTTGGAAAATAAGATAGCTTTCTTCTCTCACTTGGCTCTTGGTTTTCAAGCTGTAAGGGTTGGCTGTTCCATTGGAGAGAATCAGTGTTAGGATCATACACAGCGAGTAAGGTGATAATTTGAGAACTTGAGTTTTGTGTAACTAAACCTAATCCTCCAGCATAGGCAAACCAAAAGAGATTTCCTTCGCTAGGGGGAATTTCTAATTCAATTTCTTTTTGTTGCCACTCTTTGCCATTAAATCGAAATAAATAAGGTCCACTCCCAATAAGATTATTGTCAACAAGAACAGGTACAAATTGTATAGACTTATCAGCTTGGAGATTGCTTTGTTTAAAAGGAGAGAGAAATTGATAATTTTGATCCCAATGAAAAACTTGAAGTTCGTATTCATAAAAAGAAGAGGTGATGGTGGTGACATAAGTCGCAACGGCAAAAGTATCTCCTAATGTCCAATAAAAGTTACCTCCTGCAATTTGTATGTCATTAACGTAGCTTGTTCCTCCCTCAAACCAATCCCCTAGATTATCCATATAGAAGATTTTAACAATGTCTCCTTTCCTATCAGGGCTGTGACTCAAGAGAACGTAATAAGTGCTGTGTGTGGCAAGGTAATAGTCCCTTTCATCGGAAGTCCCAAAAACCTCTGGAAGACTAAAGCTTTCCTTTTGCCAAGGATGGCCACTGGATCTAACTCGATACCTCCAATCCCACGTGTAACGATCCAGGGAGCTCTTATCCGTATCGAGAACAATAAAAAATCCATCTCCTCCATAGAACTTTACCCGCGTGGACCTATAAGGATAGTTAATGGCTTGCTCATTAATAACCCACTTCCCTAAGCTACTTTGTAGCTTATGAGCCAGTAAAAGAGTTGTAACATCTTCATCTGTATGGGTGTAATAGAGGGCAAATGCATCACTTGTAGGAAGGACATTTAAGCTGTCTAAGACAAGGCCTATCTCAAAGTTTAGCTTTTCAGTTGTCCACTTATACCAATACCCTAACCATGTATAGATGGAGACCTGAAGAGAATAGGTCCTCTTATTATACCACACAACAACAGCATAATCTGACCCGTACCATACACGTGGTGTCCAATATTCTTCATATTCACCGAGAGGTCTATCACTTGTAATGCTTTTTTGACAAAGGGGCAGGTCTTCTTGTCTATATGTGTAGAGAGAAGCTCCTCCTTGAGGATTGGTAATTGATTTAAGCGCCCCTGGATTAGGATCTGTACTGTCAAAATAGTAATCAAATTTTACGCCTGGTAAGGATTCTCCTAAGCTATTTTCTTGGATAATTCCTGTAAGAAACCTTTTACATGTCTCGTCATAAAGCGGGTCTTCTTCTGATCTCCCTGTTACGTTTTTTACATCACTAAAAAGATGAAAGGCATATAAGAGTTTATCATCAGCACTTTTGACCTCTACTCTATCAAGGTATCTCGTCTCATACCGACTTTGGTAGGCATTAGGTTCATTATTTGGAATAGGCTTATACGGATCTATAAATTCGCCTGGATCTTTTTCTTCATAAGAAAAAGAGACTGTTCTTTTAAACACATCTGTAATGGAGGAAAGATAACAGGCTTTTGTATAGGACTGTCCTGTCTCATCACCAACAGCCTGTTCCACAGTGTCGTAAGCATATTCCACCCGGTCTCCCCAGGAATTAAAGTCACTGGAAAGGTTCCATGCCACAGGATATTGTTCTTGACCTTCAATAAGGCTGCTGCTTCCTACCCAGTTTCCCCATTTTACGCCCCATTGGATGATATTCTTGGTTCTTGTTTTTAGGCCTCCGTAGGTAGAAACAAGCCCATTGTCTTTAACAATGATCCACTTTTCATAATCAGGGTAATAGCGAATCTTCCAAAATTGATAGTTTTGCAGCTCAAATCCTTGACCCCCTGCACTGACTTCTAAAGAGCTCTCTAAAGGAGTGATAACAAAGATTGTTTCATAATCATCATCCTTAACCGTCCATGGCCCCTCTAAACCCCCACTGACACGACAATTCTCTGAAAGAGGAATGGAGTGAAGAGCAAATTGCTCGCGCAGCTGATAGGTCACGATTTCTTCCTGAAGGGGGACTTTAAATTCAAGCCCCATCTCAAAGAGAGTCCAGATTTCTTCTGATGCATTTAAAAGAGAAGAACTGTCTGAGCTTACCAGCAAATATCTTTTATCAACCAATGAAGAAATTGTGGGTGTTGCAAGTTGGATTCGCTCATAGGATAAGGACCATCCGAGACCTACAACCCCTGTGGGAGATTCTAAGTTCCATAAAGTAGCTTGATCATGGACATTGCTTCGGTAAGAAAGCTTAACTTCAACATCCAAGTTACTACGTGACGGAAGAGCTATAAGAGTCAGACCCGTATTAACATCCCCACGAAATAAATTAACGTTGCTTCCTCCAAATTGGAAAAGGCGTATTTCTGGTGTCGACATAAAGATGTCCTTTTATAAGGAAAAGTTAAAACGTAGAGAAAGGATGCTCTTTCTTTTAGCTATCTTACTAACAAGAATTTCTTTCTCAAGATTTTACATCTGCAAAAGCGACAATGTCTATCTGACCTTGCCCCTTATTTCCCCCAAATACTCCTTCATCATCGTGTAAGGTTAGTTCAACCTGAACAAATAATTCCGTCTCTTCACTGCGTAACTCTACTCTAATAATTTCAGCCCCTAAAGCTTGCACTTCATGATCATCTTTCGTTCCATAGTTAAGGTCAAATCCTTGGAGCGCGGCTCCATAATCTTCAATCCTACTAGAAAAGGCAAAAGTGTGATCTTGAACTCCTGGCTCTGTAAAATAAAAAGTATGAGATTGAATGGCTAACATCGTTATTCCTTTCCGTGTTTGTTTTTAGAGTGTCTTTAGTCAACATCAGCTACGACTAGGACTATAATACTGCCATAACCTAGGTGATCAGTGTCATCCATGAAATTAAATTCAAGATCATATTCAACACTCGTTTCCTTCACTTTGACATTTGTTACTTTGGCTACAACCTTTTTTAGATGGTGACTTTCTCCATCCTCGAAAAAACACTGGAAAGAACGCAAAACTACGGTTGCTTGCCCTTTGTATATAGTGCCACCCACATCCACTGTTTGATTAATGGTTCCTGGTTCTTCAAAAGAGTGCTCTTGTGTTATAAGCTTAAGTGCCATG
>JAIEOZ010000143.1 GCA_019750035.1 Alphaproteobacteria bacterium
ATGAATGCCCTTGACCCTACCGGTTCTTGCTGAGTAATCTAAACACAAATGAAATTGATACCTAAATTATTCCATGAAAACTGATTTTCAAACTGTAATCTTAAAACTCCAAGAATTTTGGGCCCAGCAGGGCTGTGTGATTTTGCAACCCTATGACGCTGAAGTGGGGGCGGGAACATTTCACCCTGCGACAACTTTAAAAGCTCTGGGTCCTAAGCCTTGGAAAGCGGCTTATGTCCAGCTTTCACGTCGACCAGCGGATGGTCGATATGGAGAAAACCCTAATCGTCTTTATCGCTTCCATCAGTATCAAGTGATTTTAAAACCATCGCCCGATGATGTGCAGGATATTTATCTTGAAAGCTTAAAGTATATTGGTTTGGATCCGATCCTTCATGATGTCCGTTTTGTGGAAGATGATTGGGAGAGCCCAACCTTAGGAGCGTCAGGTCTTGGCTGGGAAGTATGGGCAGATGGTCAAGAAGTCACCCAATTTACCTATTTCCAGCAAGTTGGAGGTTTCCCTTGTGATCCTGTGTCTGCCGAACTGGCCTATGGTCTTGAACGGATCGTCATGACTCTCCAAGGTATTGAAAATGTTTATGATTTGACATGGAATGATCCTGCAGGTCCAACACCCATGACCTATGGAGATGTAGCGCTTCAAATGGAGAAAGAGTTCTCTGCTTTTAATTTCGAACGTGCAGATGTGCCTATGACCTTTCGTCATTTTGAAGATGCTGTGTCAATGTGTGATCAGCTCGCCGAAAATAAGCTCGTGCTTCCTGCCTATGAGCACTGCCTTAAAGCGAGCCACCTCTTTAACCTTTTAGATGCACGAGGCGTTTTAAGCGTTACGGAACGTGCTAACTATATTGGTCGTGTCCGGACTTTGGCTCGGAAATGTTGCGAACTTTGGGTGGAGAACGCCCATGGCTGAGTGGCTCCTTGAAATTTTTTCCGAAGAAATTCCGGCTTGTATGCAAAAAGGAGCCCAACTCCAGCTTAAGGCTCTCACAGAAACCCTCCTTCAAGGAGAAGGCATCTCTTTTGAGAGGGTAAGAACGTTTATAACCCCTCGTCGATTAACGATGGTTGCAGAAGGTCTCCCTCTTGAAACTTCCGAGAAAACAGAAGAAAAAAAAGGTCCTCGTGTTGAGGCTCCTCAAGCTGCAATTGCGGGCTTCTTAAAAACAGCAGGTATACGGCAAGAAGAGTGTGAGATTAAGGAGACACCAAAAGGACAGTTCTTCTTTTTTACGCAAAAAGTGCAAGGCGAACCCTTAAAAGATATCCTATCTCGTCTTTCTCCGTCTCTTTTAGAAAAAGTACGTTGGCCTAAATCCATGCGATGGGGAGGACTATCTGCAACGTGGGTAAGGCCTATCCGGGGACTTCTTAGTCTTTTTGAGGGAGAGGTGGTTCCTTTTTCTTATGCAGGCGTTGATGCTTCACATTGGACAAAAGGCCATCGATTTTTAGCCCCTAAGCCTTTTCGTGTTGAAAATTTTAAGGACTATGAGACAAAACTACGAGATCATTTTGTCATTTTAGAGAGAGAAGAACGGCGCGCCCTCATCCAAAAAGGGATTAGCCACATTGCGCAAGAGTTAACGCCTCTTGAAGATGATTCTCTTTTAGAGGAAGTCACAGGTCTCGTTGAATGGCCTATCGCTTTAAAGGGAGGTGTGGACGCACATTTTATGAATCTTCCGTTAGAAGTTATTACAACACCGATGCGCGTTCATCAACGATACTTTCCCTTTCTCGATTACCAAGGAAAACTCGCGGCTTGTTTTGGTATTATTGCAAATGTTGAAACGCAGGATCAGGGCAAAACAATTGTGACAGGCAATGAAAGGGTTTTACGGGCTCGCCTTGCAGACGCACAGTTCTTTTGGGACCAAGATCAAAAGAAACCCTTAGATCACTTTAACATTTCTTTGAAAACTCGGCTTTTTCATCAACACTTGGGTAGTCTTTTTGATAAAGTTGAACGATTAATCATCCTTTCATCCCGTATTGCCATAAAAATAGGGGTTGATCCAAAGCCAATACGTCGAGCCGCTCTTCTCTCTAAAGCAGATCTTTCAAGTCAAATGGTTGGGGAATTTCCAGAGCTTCAAGGCGTTATGGGAGGCTATTATGCACTCAATCAAGGCGAAACGTCTGAGATTGCACGAGCCATCGAGGAACATTACTGGCCCAAGGTCTCTGGGGGAAAGATTCCTGATGCTATACCAAGTTTAATCCTCGCCATGGTGGATCGACTGGATACACTGATGGGCTTTTTTGCTATTGGGATTACACCCTCCGGGTCGAAAGATCCCTTTGCTTTAAGACGTGCAGCTCTTGGTTTGATTTCTTTATCTTTTAATCCTCACTTTAGTTTATCCATGGTTGATATGTTGGAGTGGGCTTATGAGGCTTACTCCTGGCCAACATTGACACCGCCTCTTTTAAAAAATAAAGAGCAGGCTGTTAATGATTTATGGCAATTCCTTTTAGAGCGCTTTAAGTTTTCTCTACGAGCAGACCAAGGAAGTTCTTATGACCATGTTGAGGCAGTACTAACTGTTGCTCATGAAAATTCCACCTTTTCAGATCTTGCCTTACGGGTAAAAGCCTTAGATCAGCTGATGGATGGAGAAAATGGAAAAAATCTTCTCATCGCTTATAAAAGAGCGTCTCATATTTTAAAAATAGAGGAAGAAAAAGATAAACGGCTTTACGAAGGCTATGTTTTAGAAAAGATCCTAAAGGAGCCTGAAGAAAAAGCTCTTTTTATAAACCTATCCTCTAAATCTTTAGAGATTCAAAGCCTGGTGAAGGACTGTAATTTCGTCAAAGCTGTTCAAGATTTAGCCATGCTTAGACCCTTTGTGGATCAGTTTTTTGATAAAGTTGTGGTGAATACATTCGAAAAAGACGTCCGAGAAAACCGTCTTCATCTTTTGTCATTTCTTAGACAAACACTTCATCAAGTGGCCGATTTTTCAAAAATTGAGAGTTAACGTATGAAAGGATTCAACATGATATCAAAGGACTTACAAGACAAGCTCATTGAGTTGGCTAAAGAAGCTCAAGAAAAAGCTTATGTACCTTATTCAAAATTTCCTGTCGGGGCGGCTCTTGTCACAGAAGATGGAGATATTTATACAGGATGTAATATTGAGAATATTTCATTTGGTTTGTCTAATTGCGGAGAAAGAACTGCAATTTTCAAAATGATGTCAGAAAAAGGACAAAAAGGAAGAATAAAAGCTATTGCTATTACAACAAAAGCCGATATTCCTTGTTCTCCCTGTGGCGCTTGTCGACAAGTGATTCAAGAATTTAGCAGTCCTGAGACGGTTGTTATTTATAAAAGTAAAGAAGGATATGTGGCCATACAAATGCGCCAACTCCTTCCCGGGGCTTTTACAGAAATTATGGCTATTGATCAGGATGATTCCTCAAGGCGCATCCAATCTGGTATGTAAGGCTTTAAGCGAGCCTTCCCTCCCACAAGCTCATTCTTAGCTTTCACGGCTTCAATGCGAAGAAGAGCAAGGCCATGAGACCTATTATGGGATCGCATTTCGCCAACGGAGTTTCCATTGAAGAAAATTTCTGTTCCTTGATCGGGAGCTTCCCCCTCAATGATAACAGGGAAAAGACGCTTTCTGACGAGACCTCGATATTTTGTTCGAGCGGTAAGCTCTTGCCCCATGTAGCATCCTTTTGTCCAGCTAATAGCGTTTAGTTCATCGAGTCCTGATTCCAGTAAGATCGCTTTTTCAGGAATTAAATCTTTTCCTCCTTCAGGAATGCCTAAGATAAGACGATGGAGATCATAGTCTTGAAGAGGAACCTGTTGAAAGTTCTTGGGCTGTGTTGACATTATCATCCGCGCTCCTAGCTCTTTAAGACGAGGATCCATAAAGACACCATTGGAAGTGTATCCTGGTTCTTCTTTAAGATTAAAAAAGGTCGCAACATTATTTCCCCATAAGGCAAAAACCTTTAAGTCTGGACGTTGTTTAAGGGTTACCTTTGAGCGAAGTTTATA
>JAIEOZ010000061.1 GCA_019750035.1 Alphaproteobacteria bacterium
TGGTTTGTGGACGTAGGCCTTATCAACCCGGTCAGGTCCGGAAGGAAGCAGCCGTCGTAAGATCCCTGCGGGTCACGTTAAGCACGCCCCTCACCTATAAAGGAATAGAATACACGTGGAAGCCGCTCTTACCCTTGTCTCCTCCGCAGACTCTTCTCCTCCTTCTCTTGAAGGCTATCGTGTGCTGGCTCGCAAATATCGTCCGACAAAACTTAGTGAAGTTATTGGCCAAGATTTCCTCGTCGAAATCTTAAAACGAGGTATTGAAGGAAACAGGCTGGGTCATGCCTTTATTCTGACAGGCATTCGTGGAACAGGTAAAACGACAACCGCCCGAATTATTGCCCGCTCCCTCAATTGCGAGACGGGTTCAACGCCTGAGCCTTGCGGGACATGTTCATCTTGTATGGCCATTGCGCAAGATCGTTCGATGGATGTGATTGAAATTGATGCAGCCAGTCGAACCAGCGTGGATGATATTCGGGAAATTATTGAAGCGTCTCGTTATAAGGCTGTTTCAGCGCGATATAAAATATATATCATTGACGAAGTCCACATGCTGTCTAAAAGTGCATTTAATGCCCTTCTAAAAACGCTTGAAGAGCCTCCTCCCCATGTGAAGTTTATTTTTGCCACAACGGAAATTCATAAAGTTCCCGCAACAATTTTGTCTCGTTGTGTGCGTTTTGATCTCAAGCGCATTGAAAGCCCAACTTTAGTCACCTATTTCAAAACTCTATGTGACCAAGAAAACGTAGTTTGTGAGGACGAAGCCTTAGGGCTTATTGCGAAAGCCGCAGAAGGATCTGTACGGGATGGGCTTTCTTTGCTAGATCAAGCGATTACTTATGGTAGATCTCACGTCACGGTTCTACACGTTCGGCAAATGCTTGGGCTTTCTGACCAAGGAGCCCTTTTAGACTTATTTCACATGATGGGGGAAGGAAATATCCTCGCCGCTCTTGAAAAGTTGCGCTATTTTTATCAAGAAGGGGCCGATCCCTTGCGTCTTATTGAAGAGCTTTTAGATCTGACCCATTGGCTGCACTGTTTAAAGATCAGTCCGACTCTGGCTGACGATATAACCTTAACAGCGGAAAAACGGCAAAAGGGGATAGAGCTTGCCGCATCGCATTCAATTCCTACGCTAACACGGACCTGGCAAATTCTTATCAAAGGATTTGAGGAGGTCAAGCGTGCGCCCTCTCCCCAAAAAGCTTTGGAAGTTATTGTCATTCGCCTCACTCATCTTTCCCCTCTTCCTTCTTTAAGTGATCTTTTGGAGGGATCTTCCGATGAAACTCCCCTAAAAAAAAAGTCTTAACAACAGATAAAGTGCCACTTTCTACCTTTGAAGATCTCGTCGAATGGGTTAGCCACCTGCGTGAAGGCATTTTACATGCCCACCTTTTCTATGACGTTCATCTTGTAGATTTTTCTCCGCCGACCGTAACTTTACGGCTTGCCAAAAAAGCACCAAAAACGCTGCCTCACCAATTGCAAGATCTTTTAAAAAACAAAAAAGATGAAGTATGGACGATTGCAATTTCTGATGAAATCGGTCACCCTACTCTTTATGAAAAAGCTCAACAGGCTCTTGAAGAGCGTCGCCAATCTATCTTGCAAGATCCTCTTGTGCAGATGGTGATGCAAACGTTCCCTGGAACATCCCTTGTTGAGATTGAAGATAGATAAGGAAAGAGAGACACCATGTTCGGTAATATTGGCGAAATGATGAAACAAGCCCAAAAGATGCAGACAAAAATGGCGGAAGTCCAAGAAAAGCTAGCAACCCTTGAAGTTGAAGGCACGTCTGGGGGAGGGCTTGTAAAAGTGACGGCTGATGGAAAAGGAAATATAAAGAGCGTCAAGATTGATCCTACACTTTTGAATCCTGAAGAAGGGGAAGTGTTGGAGGATCTTTTAGTCGCAGCCCTTCGTGATGTGCAAACGAAAGCCGAAGATCTAGCTTCGGATGAAATGGGTAAAGTGACAGGAGGCCTGAAACTTCCAGGAGGGATGAAGCTCCCCTTTTAGCGCCTACCTTATGAAAAATATTCATAGACTCAGGTATCTTTTGCCTGGGTCATGACTCAGTCTCTCCACTTTTGATACCTTCTTTACGAAAGCGAAGGTGGTAAGGAGGGATTTTCTGGATTACTTTACAAACAATAATGATTCTTAACTCTCATTTTGCAGGCCTTGTCTATGATCAGTGATGAACTTAAAACCCTGATTCAACTTCTTTCCAAACTCCCTGGTTTAGGGCCGCGGTCAGGGAAACGGGTGGCTCTGCATTTACTGCAAAATCGCACAACAACTTTGCCCGCCTTAACGGAATCCCTCCAGATTGTGGAAGTGAAAGTAAAAGACTGCACCGCCTGTGGTAACCTTGATTCACAAAACCCCTGTGCCCTTTGTCAAGATTTTCGCCGTGATTCTTCTCTTATCTGCGTGGTTGAAAGCGTTGCCGATCTTTGGGCCCTTGAGCGAACTTCTTCTTACAAAGGTCATTACCATGTTTTAGGAGGTGTTCTTTCTGCTCTTGATGGTGTTGGGCCAGAAGATCTACGATTGTCCTCCCTTTTAAAGCGGTGTCAATCGAGAGAAGTGAAAGAAATCATCTTCGCTCTCAACGCAACCGTTGAAGGTCAAACAACAAGCCACTACCTTATGGAACGAATGAAAGAAGTAGGGGTCACTCATTTCTCTAGCCTTGCCCGTGGCGTTCCCGTGGGAGGTGAACTTGATTATCTTGATGAAGGAACTCTCTCGGCAGCACTTTTGTCACGCCGTGTGGTGTGATTATTATTAAGGGGTGGTTATGCTAAGATAACCCGAATATTAACAACACTTCAGCCTATGTTTTCCTGTGGATACAGGCCCCACAGATATTTTCTGGGAATCCATCCTTTAAAATCATAAATCCGGACCTGACACCATTCATCACGACATTTCAGAAGCTCAACAACAACGCCTTGCTGTAATCGGACAAGAGGAGGACCATTCGTATCCATTTCTCCATAGAGAATAGTCTCTCCCCCTTGAACAATGGCATGCCTTTTAGAGCAAATCATACTCTGATGAACCCAGCTTTCTGCATTTTCACTATCGCGAATTTTTCGCCACGTATCAAACTCTGCCGTCACCTCTACAGGAAGACCGGTCTTTAAATAAACCCATTCTATGGGATAATTAGGGCCAGGACCTACTCTGGCATTCACTTCATCTGGCCTTAAAGAAACAAATTTAGGGAAAGGGATTTTTTCAGCCCCCATCGCTGAAGAGAGCGTCAAGAAAAATAAGGAAATGTATAAATACCGTTTCATGCGTTGTTCCTCAGTCCTGTTGAGCCAAAGCCTCCTTGTCGGGTATTGTGCTCGAAGTTGTCATGTTGATCAACCTCGCTCCAACAAACACTAGAAAAGGGGCTTAAAACTAACTGGGCTATCCGCTGACCTCTTTCAATCAAAAAATCTTCTGTCCCTAAATGAATGAGAATGACCTGAACTTCTCCTCGATAGTCCGCATCAATCGTTCCGGGCGAATTTAACACAGTGAGACCGTGTTTTAAAGCCAGTCCAGATCGGGGACGAATTTGAGCTTCATAGCCCGGAGGGAGAGCTAAGGAAATTCCCGTGGGAATGAGTTTTCGTTGAAAGGGCTTTAAGAAAAAAGACTCATTGATGGCCGCCATCAAGTCAACACCTGCGCTTTGTGCTGTTGCATAGGTGGGAAGGGGCAATCCTTCTCCATGAGGTAATTTTACGAGGGGGACTGAAATCATTTTAAGACTCCTACACGATAAGATATAAACGTTGCAGCAACTTCTTTCTTTGAGTCAAAAAGCCAACTCTAAGTTTTAGATCTTTAATTAAAAGAAGACTCTCAATGAGGTATTATGCAGGATTAGACGTATCAATGAAAGAAACATTTATCTGTATTTTAAGTCGTTAATATTCCTTTAGACTCTTGAGTGAGACTCTCTGGGAAACCCGTGGAGCCTTGTCTCCCAAGTTTCAATTATTTAATCCAGATTCCCTGGCTCTATCAC
>JAIEOZ010000202.1 GCA_019750035.1 Alphaproteobacteria bacterium
TATTTTGTGGTTTGTTCTATGGAGTTAGAAGGAGCTTGCCACCCCCAGCTTCTTATTACTTTCCCAAGCCTTGTAGAGAATCTATCGTTCGAAAATTCCTGATAAATAGCAACATCTCTTTTTTTATCCGTGCCCATAAACTTTCCCCTCTGTCCTTGTAATCCAGGAGGTGAATTTGGGGTTTTGAGTTTTACGCTTTTACGAATATCTCTTTCGTTCTCTTGATCACTCTCCATAGAATGACACACGCAAGGCATCAATAAAAGAAGGGCAAGAGCGCTGGTGGTTAATTTTTTCATAAGACTATCTCCTTCTAATTTCTTCAATATACAATATTTTTAAAAAATTATCAATATTTTTGGATATTTAAATAAAGAATAATAGTAAAGAATTTAAAAAAGCATCAAGGATAACAGGGAACTGTAAGTGGTGGAAAAGAAGGAAATATATTTCAACCATCTTCAACGTTTCTCGATGTGACCGTTAATTGGCATGCGAAAATAACCCTCTAAAAAAGGAAATTGGCATCCAATATCAACCTGATCATTAATTGTTTATTTGAAATAAAAAAGAAATTTATTTACAAGAGAGGGCAAAATTTCATGCAAATACGGAGTTACTTTTCAATGCCCATTAACATTTCTTGACGGAATTGTTTTCGGAGACAAAAGCCCTGTTGTTGTGCGTGTACTCATTCATAATCTATACTATTCTAAAAATTTAACAAAATTGGATGAAGTCTAGAGTGCCAATTTCAATGAGCTTCTATGTTGGAGGGAAAAAAGGATTTAAAAACGTCAGGAAAGGAATCTAATCCTGTTATGAGCCCAGCTTGGGAAGCAGCTTCCTGCCTCTCAAACTCTTTGATAGTTCTCAAAGCAAGGTCCATTTTATTTGTAACTCGTTCGAGGAATTCGCATATTATGAAGCGCTTTCCTGTCTGACCTTCAGCTTCAGCATAGAGCTGAACACAATGGTTTGTAAATTTGTCAAAAGATCCTTTTGCTTGAAAACTTCCCATCTGCATTGTCTTATGTATAACGCTTTTGAAGCGAGCATCAAGATCACTCTTTATGACATCATCCTTTCCTAGAAAGGATTTGGTCAATGATGCCTCTAAACCTGCCTCTAAGTCAGGCGCCTTGGAAAAAACTCGATGGAACTGATGTTCAGCTTCCTGATCAAAAAGCTTGTAGTTCACCCCATATACAGGTACAGACAGCAAAGAAACTATCATGAGCGCTCCTAAGTAATTTGCTTTCATTTTTCAGTCCTTTTCTACATAAAATTAATGAGCGTGATTATGCAATGGATGAGTTATACCAAGTAGTATTTCATAGTCGTAATCATTATCTCTAAATCGATTTAAAAAGTCAAAAAAAGAGGGAGTCTTCAATTAATGTTTTATCAATTCTCCTAAGAAAGCCTTCTTTTCTATCTTGAAGGGGCCTCTGTCTTAAAAACCAATTTCCAACCTCACGTTCAGCTCTAGCCTTAATAAAACGGCTTCTCCATAGTTTAAAGCGACTGTAGAACCCTCAAACGCATCCATAGAGTTACTCAATTCAAGAAACCATTGGGGGGGGATAGCTCTTTAATCAATAGGGGAACAGCATGTCCAAAACGACCACCATTTGGATTAATTCTGTATCTATGCACACCCTTAATGTACATTTTCGTACCATTGGACTTCAAACCCCATTATATTCGTGTTTCTTCGGAAGAAGATCGCCAGACAACTAATCTTCAACGAGATGCTTTGCTAAAAAATGGCGTTGATGCACGTAGTATTTTTTAAGATAAAAACTAGTGGGCAGAGATAAACGGCCCGGGCATACAAAAGCTTTGAATTTTCTTCAGAATGGAGATTGCTTTGTTGTTTGAAAATTGGATCGTTTGGGACGTTCTTTGTCTAATCTCCTTGAGACTATAAAAACTCTTCGCACTCGAGGGGTTGCCTTTCGTTCACTTACAGAACAAATGGATACAAAAACTCCACATGGAGAATATTTCTTTAGTCTCTTTGGGGCTCTCGCTCAATATGAAAGAGCGCTAATACGTGAAAGAATCATGGCGAACCTAGAACCGGCAAAAAAGAGAGGCCGTAATGGAGGGCGGCCTCGAGTTATTGATGAAGAAAAAATGGGAGCTATCCGAGAGGTAATTAAAACAGGCGCAAACAAAGCTTCCGTATGTAGAAATTTTGGGGTTAAACGGTCTACACTTTATGATACATTGTATCGTGAAAAACCTTGTTTTTCTTGATTTTCAGAGAGTACATGGCCCCCGATGACAGCTACGCTGTAGGGTTTACATAGAAATACTATGATATATTTAAATAAAAAAATAATGAGGATACTATGAAGAAAAATTTAGAGAAGCATGTTGTGCGCCTGACACCGGAGGAAAAGTTATATCTTTTGCAATTAGTTTCGAAAGGAGAAACATCTGCCAAGAAAAAAACCCATGCGCGCATTCTATTAAAAGCCAATGCTGGAGAGGGCGGTGAGAATTGTACGGATGAAGAAATTAAAAAATCAGAAAACATTAGTTTAGAGACGGTTAAGAGAATACGGCGATTTTACGTTACAGGGGGGTTAGAGAAGCTGCGATTAGCTGCAAACTGAGAAACTAAAGCGTGCGCGGGGGCTTTTCAAGGTGAGATGCAGGCTAAAATCGTTTATATTGTAAAATAAAAAAGAATTATCAAAATCTTTAATCTTCTTGTCTGGCGTGTGGCGAAAAAAGTTCAGAAGATCTAAAGAAATGGTTTCTCACATTGGATAATACTCAAGGCGTTTTTAAAGCCACAAAACAAGAGTCATCTTTGGGGAACAGATTAGCTGTGGTTACTCAGACTCCTCCCCATTTAGAAAAAAATTAAACGATTTTTTGTTCCCAGAGGCTTTGGGATCAGTCCGGTGTTTCTTCATTTTGGTGGGGTAACAGACGCTATACATAATCAAAAGTACTTTTATCTGATCATTGATATTGCAGAATTTTTAGAGGGCTAAGCAGAATAAATAAATAGCTTCTAAAATTAATAGACTTAAAAGCACGAGAATAGGAAAATACGTAACCAAAAAGACAAAAATTTCATTGGTCTTATATTTTCTGAATCCTAAACAAATTCGTTACCAGGTTATTTCTAAACCACCAATAAGGAGAGCAGGATAGTTTCCCTCATATGTCTAAAATACCCCGCAAGTAGCGGAAAATTTACCCAGAAGAGATTAAAAATATATTGATTCATTAAGGAAATACTATATACTTACAAAGGTGGATTTATCATTTTTATTTGTAAGGGGTTACATGAAGTTTTTTAAAGTCATTTTATTTTTTTTATTACCTCTTAACTCTTTAGCAATGGATGTGTCTCTTGATGAAGAGCAGAATAACCGTTCGAAAGTATATTCAAATAGCAAGAAGAAGCTAAAAGAAAGTAAGCCTTCTAAGAGCCACCCTGACAAGAATTTGCAGAAAAGAAAACTCTCTTCTCAGCCTATTGAAAGGGGAGGAAAGGCAAAACAACCTCAGAAACGTCAAAAATATAAAGCAAAAACCACACAGAAAGAAAAGGTAGATTCATGCAACCCCCTTTTGTATGCAAAAGTGGATCGCGTGCAAAAAGCCATAGAGAATGCTCAAAAAGAAGTAGATTGGGGTATGATTTATACCGCTTTTCGAGAGTTTCATGCTCTTGAAGGAAAAGAGAGGGATTGGCAATTTCTTGCTAGCTCCTTCAATGCTTACAAATGGCCTTCACAACAAAACTGGAAAGAAGTAGTAGGGGGACATCTTTTTTTTCCTTCTCAAGCTATTGAGTGGGAGCTTGTAGATTTTGAGGCTTATCGTTTAAAGCTCATTTCTACGCTCTGGTCCTTTGCTGTTGGAGCAAAATATGAGCATGCGCTTAGTAAATTTTTCTTGGTAAGAACACTTGATAAAATACGTTCAGATTTTACAGATGCTTCTCTGCCAGATTTTTTTAAGAGGTTGTATACTGAATCTTTTAGCAATCTGGTAAAATGCGTCGATAATCCAGATGCTTGCTTTGTAATAGGGTACAATT
>JAIEOZ010000013.1 GCA_019750035.1 Alphaproteobacteria bacterium
TTGAAAAACCAAATCAGTTCGAGGATAAAAAGTATATATATTGTAGTACCCTGCCTGATGATGTGTTTGTATTGTATAGACGGTTTGGGGAATCCACAAAAGGGCAGACGCAATATCTAGACCATTAGTAAGGTAATTAAGAGAACGAATGACTTCTTTTTGAGGGTCCTGTTTTTCAAGAACTTGAACTCGTTGTTTACCCCTATTTTTTTTCGCTCTCTTGGCATCAGTCTCTATTTGCGCATTTATGGAAGGAAGCCTCCAACTCGTATAGGCATAAAGTCCAAGATCATAACACGCTGAAGCAATAAGCTTAAGACCAACAATAGTACTTATTTGTTCCGCCAAAAGAATCCCATTATGATACTCTCTCTCTGGAGACTGACTAGAATAACTAGCATTGTATTCTTCCAGTTGTGTTCCCGTCCAAATTAACGTTGCTCCCACACCCGCTTTTGCTAAGGATCGAGAAAGAACACGCGTAACAGATTCTCTACCTTCCCCATCATTCATCGCTGCAAGAGGAAGATGCAAAAAAGTTATCAGAATAAGAAGATAAAAAGAGGTAAAAATATGGGTTTTTTTTAAGTCTTTACGCATGAAAATTTATCACCAAAAATAGTCATTAAGGTTTAAAAAAGCTATTGAAAAGATTCATAAAATTTAATCTCATGTGTTTACCAAAACCAGAGAAAAAACTATTGAATTAAATGTTTTTTGCAATCAGGATTAAACCCTCTTTCTCTGCATTTAGCAAGAATAAAATGCTTTTTTTAAATCAGTTTTGCGACTTATTATTGCAAGCCATATTTGTGATATCCATGCAGGCCAACAAGAATCTAGAAAATTTATTATATACCCATCCAACTTGAAGATACCTTTTCAAATTTTTAATATTTTTGGGCAGGTCTCCCTTTGTGATTGCTACTTTTGCGATCTCATATAAAAGTAAGGAAGATGTAAAAAACGAGTGGGAAATTCTTATGCGTCCAAAGATTCTCTTCCCCCTATACGCTCCCCTTGAAAGTTTGCAAGGTGTTGGACCAGCGTTGGGAAAGATCTTCAAACGCTTAGATCTCCAGCGTGTTGTCGATATGATTTGGCGGTTGCCTGTGGGCATCGCCTATTTTCCCTTAAGGCCTTCTTTAAGAAGCTGTCGACCTGGAGACTCCGTGGCGCTCGTGGTTTCCATTATGGCTCATGAAGTGCCTCTTAAAGGACATCAGACTCCTTTTAAAGTTATTTGTGAAACGGGAGGAGAGATTTTAACCCTTATCTTTTTTAAAGCTTATCCAAAAACCATTGAAATGCGTTTGCCTGTCGGTCAAAAACGCCTTGTCTGTGGAACAGTAGATCGTTTTTTTGGTCAGTGGCAAATGACCCATCCTGAACGGGTTGTTCCCGCTGAAGCTGCGTCGACTTGGCAAGAAAAAAGCCCTTTGTATCCTCTCACCGCTGGCTTTTTTCAGGGTCAAGCCCAAAAACTAGCGCAGATGGCTCTGAAACGTGCTCCCGAATTGCCCGAATGGATTCCCCCTGCCTATAAAGGAGACTGGCCCTCTTGGCGAAAAGCTTTGGAAAAAGTTCATACACCCCAAAATGAAGGCGAGCTCCAGCCTCATGATCTTGCACGGCAGCGTCTCGCCTTTGATGAGCTTCTGGCCGATCAACTCGCCCTAGGGCTTGTTCGTAAGAGCCAACCAAAGGGCAAGGCTATTTCTTCTCAAGGGTCTTTAAAAGAAAAGATTTTAAAGGCCTTTGGCCACCCTTTAACTCCCGGGCAACTCCACGCATTGGCAGAAATTGAAAGTGATTTAGCTTCACCTTCTCGTATGATACGCCTTCTTCAAGGTGATGTCGGGTCGGGAAAAACCCTCGTGGCATTTTTGGCCAGCGCACACGCCATTGAAGCGGGTTACCAAGTAGCATTTCTCGTGCCTACAGAAATTCTTGCCCATCAACACGCTCAAACTTTAAGATCTTTGGGGGAAAAGATTGGCATTGAGGTCGCACTCCTCACCAGCCGACAAAAGAAAAAAGCCAGCCTTTATGAGAACCTCGCCACAGGCAAAATTCAACTGGTTGTGGGAACGCACGCTCTTTTACAAGAGACGGTACAATTTTTAAACTTGGGTTTTGTGATCATTGATGAACAACACCGTTTTGGCGTCGATCAAAGGGTCAATTTAACAGCAAAGGGAGAAGCTGTAGACGTTTTGATCATGACGGCAACACCTATTCCTCGCACTTTACGCTTAACCACCTATGGAGACTTAGATGTATCTCATATTCCTGATAAACCCCAAGGCCGCAAACCCATACAAACCCGTGTATTAAGCTTAAATCGTTTGGATGAGGTCTGTGCAGGCCTTAAACGGCTATTGGATCAAGGTCATAAAGTTTATTGGGTCTGCCCCCTTGTGGAAGAGTCAGAGGTATTAGACCTTGCCGCAGCAAAAGATCGTTATGATCATCTGAAAGCTCTTTTAGGAGAAGAGAAAGTCGGTCTTGTGCATGGACGACAGAAAGGAGAAGAAAAAGACACGGTTATGGCCTCTTTTTCAGAAGGGCATTGTCAGGTTTTGGTCGCAACCACCGTTATTGAGGTCGGTATTGATGTCAAAACAGCGAATGTGATGATTATTGAGCACGCAGAACGATTTGGTCTTGCACAACTCCACCAGTTGCGCGGACGCGTAGGCCGTGGAGATCAAGAAGCTCATTGCCTTTTGTTATATGGATTTCCCATTTCAGACATTGGCAAGCAACGCCTTCAAATCATGCGAGAAACCGAAGATGGCTTTCGTATCGCAGAAAAAGATTTAGCCTTGAGAGGGGGGGGAGATATATTGGGAACCAAACAAAGTGGTTTGCCCTCCTATAAACTTGCGGATCCCTTTACCTGCGGACCTCTTCTCGATAAAGCCCACGAGATGGCCCAAACCTTATTAAACGAAGATCCCCATCTTCAAACTCCTCAAGGACAAGCCGCACGGCTTCTCCTCTATCTTTTCGGACAAGAAAAAGTCATTCATACATTGACGTCAGGCTAGGGGAGCTTTTATATCAATTCTATGAAAATAGTAACCTTTACCTGTGCAGGCACAGATGTCCCCTTAAAATATATTCCCAATTTAAAGGCTAAGCGGCTTTCTTTGCGATTTTCTCTGAAAGATGCCACTCTCATCTTGACTCACCCCCCACGGGTCGCAGAATTACAGATCAAAGCTTTTTTAAATCACTGTGAGCCTTGGATCGAACGACAGTTGCAAAAGGTCTCAGAAACACCTTCCGTTCATCCAGGAGAAAAGATAACTTTGCATGGTGTCGTTTTTGAGTGCATTCTTGACCCTCTCCGCAAAAAGCCAGCCCTTTGTAAAGTCACTCAAACCCTTCGCTTGCCACAACGTTACACTCAAAAAGATCTTTACGAATTTTTCAAAAAAATAGCCGTTGAAAAGTTAACGCCGCTTTTAGAAGCGTCTGTTAAGACCTTGGGACAAAAAGTTGAAAAAATAATGATTCGCGATACCCGATCCCGATGGGGAAGCTGTTCAGCTCGAAAATCTATTTCTTTAAGCTGGCGTTTGATCTTAGCGCCCCCTGAAGTGGCTCACTATGTGTGTATTCATGAAACGGCGCACCTGATTCACATGAACCACAGCAAGGCCTTTTGGCAAGTGGTTGAAGAATTTTGTCCCACTTACCGTTCTCATCGAAAGTGGCTTAAAACCTATGGCCCCTCTTTAATGCGACTTTAAGCAAATCATCTATAAAATGAATCCTACCCCGTGAGGGGTAGGATTCATTTTAATTTAAACCAGAATTTAAATAAAGATTATTCCTTCTTTTTAATGATTGACTCTGGATCAACCCTTTGACGCCTTCTATAACGTTTCGCGACCACTTGAGCAATCACTCCCTGCTTTCTTTTAGAAGCTGTGCGAGATCGCACAGGTAATATAATTCGAAACTTTCTATAGAAATCTAGATCAATGATTTCCGCCATCTTTCACCCTTTCTCATCTCATCTTGTCTCTTTAACTCAATTTTATTATAAGGAAAGAGGGTTAATATTTCTCTAGGGAA
>JAIEOZ010000161.1 GCA_019750035.1 Alphaproteobacteria bacterium
CCCTGTTCAATAACCCGGCTTAAAGGGGAAGATTCAAAACGAGAACGAGAATAAGGATATCCTTCATCATTAGAAGGCCCTTCACCTTCAAGAGAATAATAGTTGTTAACCTCACCAGACATGATCCCTGTATCCCAATCAAGAGAGGTCACAAAATCAGGCCTATAAGAAAGCAGAGGATAAGGTTGGTTAGGAGAAATTTTAGCAGATTTTGTGGAAACAGCTGCTCTTCCGAGGTAGTCATACACAGGTTGATTAATGACGCTACCCCCTTCAAAGAGAAGTTGGGATTGCCTTTCTTTATCTGTTCCATCTGAGTAACTAATCGCTAGTTGAAACTCATTACTTACTACAATACGCGAGAAATCAACTGTATTTTCAGCAAATAAGCTTAATTCCCCTATGATATTCTCTTCTGCAAGGGTTGAAAATATCATTTCCCCATTCGCAAAAAAGAAGACTGTCTTATCATAAATAGCTAAGGCCCATTCTCTCTGCATGCCTTGAAGTTGTTGAGGAGATTCTATGATATTTTCAGATATTTTTAAATGCCATTGGCTTGTGACAGGGCTCCAATAAATGCTTGTGTCTTCGCCAATCATAATGCCTAAAGGTGCCGTTATCTCCTCCCGAGGATTGGCAATAACGTAAGCAGCATATTTTTGATCAATACGAGGTGTAGTTAGATAAATTTCTCCCTTACTAGAACCTGTATGAAGAAGAGTCCCTTCATCAATAGACCATTGGTCTTGTTCTCCAGTTGTCCAATGAAGAGAATAACTGCCATCTCTTCTAAAATCGCTATAAAAGCCATTTTCCATACCTGAGATGGTCACAAGAGCATTGGGCATAGCAGATGAAAAGACATCATCTTTTTGTCGAGAATAATATTGGAAGGTTATTCCACTAACATTCTCATCTGGTCCAATTGTCGCAACTGGTGCTTGAAAGTTATCGTAGACATTGCGGAAAGTTTCTTTATTAGGGCCAAGGGACGCTGTGGTCATCCCATAGGATTGACTGTAAACACTTGCAGAAAATGTTCCTAAGAAAGGCGAAAATCTTAAGTTATCTAGAAAAACCACTGCATTTGTTTGGTTGTATAAGCTAATATGAATATCTGTGGTTGCAGCTGCTGTATAGGGCTCTAAGTCAATGGCCTGCGTAATATAGCTCCACTCTTCTGCTGTATTCTCAAAAGGAAGAAATATTTCGTGAGCTTCAACTCCCTGCTGGGTTAATATAATTTTACATCCTGCTTCTTGATCATTTTGAGAGAAATTTTTTGAAGTTTTATACCAGAAGGTAAAAAGATATTTTGTATCTTGATTCAGAGGTGTGAATGTTTTTTCAAGAGAATTACTCCCTGTCGTCGATGAAGATAATTTTAGGCATCTTTTTCCTGTATGAGCCGTTGTAGAATCAACATAAAGGCCCCACGATTCATCTAAGGGCATTATTTTCCAGTCTCGCTCTTGCTCATAAGCTTCAAACCCAAGATAATCTGCTTCATCTTCTAAAATTCTTGCGTTTGCAAAGTCGGCAATAAGGTACTGATAGTTTTTGTCATATAAGCTGGAAGCATACTTATTCATAATATCTTGAACTTCCAGATTCAGGCCTTGATTCGTTCTTGCTGTAATCGTCGATCCTCTTTGCCACTCAGGACCTGGGGTTTCAGTCTCGTTCCAGGCGGTGAAGTTTGGCTCGTTTTCTCCTCCTAACCATTGATAATTATCATTAATAGCAAGAATGGTGAGAGGGGGAGAATCTTCTCCCATTGTTCTTGTCCAAGGTTTTAAGCGTGTTGCAGAACATGTTGGTATCGCTGTTGTACTTTCTTCCACAACTTGGGTTTTTGTGGATACGCTGACAGCAAGCATATTTAAAGCTCCCAACAGGGGATACTTTTGATAGCCGTAAGTTGTTTCTTGGGTCCACTCCTCAAGTTTTCCTCTAGAATTATAGTTTGTTGTTGTTTGAGTTGTCATTTGACCAGAAAATAAATCATAAGATGACTCAGAAACCGTTTCCACATTTCCCAACATGCTTATTGATCTCTTCAGCAAAGAATAATATCCCCTAATGGGAATCATTTCTCCCTTTTCATTAAGTTTTTGAGCTTTTACAAGCCATTCACTTTGCTGTGAAGCGACAAGGATATCTTCTGCATCATAAGTATTTTGAAATTCAATAAACCCGTCTAAAACACTGTAATTTTCCTGAGCATTATTAAAGACACTAACTTTTGTATAGGAAATGCCTGGCGTCTCACCAGGAAGTCCATTGATGTAAACAGTTTCTGTGTAACCATCTTTGCTTTCTGATTTATCTTTATAGCCAGCATACGTTCTTACCTTATAGTATTTGATAACTTTTCCACTGGGGTCACAAACAGCCGTATCTAGATCATAATCATAACAAAGATAAGTTTTATCAAAGCCATCATTCACTTCTATACTTACGACTGAATAGTCCGTGACCCTTCCTTCAACAGCAGCATTTAAACATCGCCGCAAAGTAATAAATTCTGCATTATCAAAATCTTCTTCATCGATAGGGCCATATGTTGTAAGCATGTCAGGTCCTACAGGAATTTTGCCATTGAGATTTGGCTTCATGTACCCTTGAGAGTCATAGAGCTGATAAATTTGCTCTTCAAAAGTTTCGATATTTTTTACAGCTCCATTTTCCAAATTAAGAACGATTGTGGAAAGGGGTTTTAATTCTCTTCCATCATCTTCAAATTGGAGATAACTAAAGAATTTAGGAGATTGGTTATACATAGTTGTTGTATTTACAATCTCTTCGTCTGGAATTTCATAAATGGGAGTTTGTATTGAAGAAACCCAATTACTTGAAGTTCCACGGTAATAAATTTTTTTGCCTACAGAAATAAATTCTGAGGTTGCTGTGGGAAAGTAAGACATCTGCCTTCTTTCCATAGGGGGTTGGTCTTCAAGTGTTAGAGGTTCACTGCTCCATTGGAGAGAGTCCGTATTAGGGTCATACACGGCAAGCAAGCTTATCACACGCGAGCTAGAGTTTTGTGTTACTAGCCCTAACCCACCTGCATAAGCAAACCAGAAAAGATTCCCCTCTTGAGGAGGGATTTCTAATTCAATTTCTTTTTGCTGCCAGTCTTTGCCGTTAAATCGAAACAAATAAGAGCCGCTTCCAAGAAAATTATTGTCAACAAGGACAGGAACAAATTGTATAGCCTTATCAACTTGAAGATTATTTTTTTTGACAGTAGAGAGAAATTGATAATTTTCATCCCAATGAAAGATTTGAATATCATATTTATAGAAAGAGGAAGCATCGGTCGTTACATAGGTTGCAACAGCAAAAGTATCCCCTAAGGTCCAAAAGAAGTTATTACTTATAATCTGTATATCTTCTGGATAGCTCGTTCCTCCCTCAAGCCAATAGCCGAGATTATTTATAGTAAAAATTTTAACAATGTCACCGATTCTATTGGGGCTATGGCTTAAAATAATATAATAATTATTATATGTAGACAGATAATAGTCTCTTTCATCGGAGGTTCCAAAAATCTCTGAAAGACTAAAGCTTTCCTTTTTCCAAGGAGAGCCATTGTCTCCCACCCGATATCTCCAATCCCACGTGTAACGATCGAGAGAGCTATTATCCGTATCGAGAACGATAAAAAATTCATTCCCTCCGTAAATCTTTACTCTTGTTTCTCTATAAGGATAGTTAATCAGTTCCTCATTAAGGATCCATTTGCCTAAACTACTGTACACCTTATGGGCTAATAAAAGAGTAGTTTCATCTATGCCTGTACGTTTGTAATAGAGAGCAAAAGAATTTTGTGTAGGAAGGATGTTTAAGCTATCCAAATCAAGTTCTACCTCAAAGTTTAGCTTCTCCGTTGTCCATTTATACCAATATCCGAGCCATGTATAAATGGAGGCTTGCAGAGAATAAGTCCTCTTATTATACCAAACAACGACAGCATAGTCTGACCCATACCATACACGGGGTGTCCAGTAGTCTTCATATTCACCAAGTGGTCTATCAATCGTAATGCTTTTTTGACAAAGAGGGAGCTCTTCTTGGCGGTATGTATAAAGAGAAATGCCTCCTTGAGGATTCGTAAT
>JAIEOZ010000004.1 GCA_019750035.1 Alphaproteobacteria bacterium
CAGGAGAATCAAGAGGATCATGATCAGCACAAACAACAATCTGTGTGTTTGGCTTTTCATTCAATAAACTCCCGTTCAATGAGTTTTCTGGGGTAATGCGCTTTATACTAGAAAGCCCTAAAGTTGCTTTAATCGTTCCTTTGAGTCCCACTTCTTTTAAGCTAAGGGCTGTTTCTACTCCTTCCGCAACAAAGAGAACGTTTGAGCTTTTCTCTTCCTGAAGAGTCACAGCTGACCCTTTTAAAACCCCAAAAGATTTCTTTGCAACGGACAGGTCCGCTTTTGTGGCTGTTTTTGAATTTAAGAAAGTCAATTGGATAGCTGTGATCCCTCCCTGTGGAGATCTGGCAGCTGCCATCAGGCAAGGATAAGATTGCTCTGATCTATTCCCTGGTTCCCCATTTTCCCGGGAATAAACTTTAAAGTGAGGAAGATATCTCAAATCACTTGGTAAGTTTCCTTCTATTTTCCGATGCTCTCTCAGATAGCGCTCAGCAAGGCTTCCCTGAATGGGCTGTCCTTTATCCCAAAGAGCTTTGGCTTTTTGGATTCTGACTTGCTTTTCTTTTTCTAAGTCTTCTTCTTTAGGCTCTTGAGAGGTGAGTTTTTGTTGCTTTGCTTGTGATAAACGAAGAGGAGGTCCCTCAGCTTGAAGCCCCGCCCAAGACGCTCCATAGTCAATAGCTTCTTTAAAAGAAAGTCCTTTCAGCTTGGTCAACATATGGAGAGGACCCCCAGACATCTCACTCTCCTTGTAATCAATCCAGGCGCCTGTTTTAAGATTTACAGAGATGTGCCCTTTCTTCCCATACCGTCGCTCCATTGATGAAGAAGAAGCTCGATCGTAACCCTCTCCTAGGGAAGAAAAAATATCATCTGCAAATGCAGACATATTTTGCTTGATCGCGTTCTCCACAACTTTGACATCAAAGTGGGGATATTGATTTTGAACTCTCGGAGTTTTCTGAACAAGATTTGAAATACCTTGAAGGTTTATAGAGAGACGCTCTTTCTTCTGATGCCGTTCCGTTACTGAAGAAGATACAGGATCGTTGTTCTCTCTCGTGGAAGTAAATGTATTGTTTACAAACGGAGGTAGGGTTTGTTTGAGCGTGTGCTCAATTTTTGCGTCAAAACAGGGATATTGATTTTGAATTTCTGGAGTCTTTTGAATAGGTATTGAGATATCCTGGAGATTCACAGAGATGGAATCTTTCTTCTGATGCTGCTGTTCTGTTACTGAAGAAGGAGCAGGGGTGTAATTCTCTCTCATGGAGGAAAAACTACCATTCGCAAATGTAGGCGTATTTGGTTTGGGTGCGTACTCGACCTTTGTATTAAAGAGAGGGTTTTGATTGTGAACTTCCAGAGCCTTCTGAAGAGGGATTGAGATATCTTGATTACCTTTTTTCTGGTCAAATAATACTTCAGCTCGCACTTCTTCCCGAATGCTTTCTGAAATCATTCTCATTTCCTTTTCTCGGTTGATTCCAAGAAAATGATCAGCGGCTTGCCAAAAGGCATCAAATGATGAATAATCTTGAAATTACTTCCCATGGCTTCAGACGTGCAAGGGTTCGTTCGTTAATTCAGCTTGGCAGCTTAGTTGTAAAAGCAGGGCTCCTAGAAACTTTTCAAATCACCTTAGGGGATGATCTTCAAAGAGATCCAGATACAAAAGAACCAATCGCAGCATTGTTCAAAGGTTTTTTAGTTTTGAATGAAATTGCCAACTCAGAAGAGGCTTTTATCCCCCTCTGGGCAGCTCAAGGTCTGACAGCTCTGGCAAAGGACAAAGAGAAAAAGAACTAATTGTTTCGAGAGTGCTGACCAATAGATAGATATTATGATAAACTTCTAAGATGGATATATTTTTTAAAACAGAATTGAGGATTTTCCTACATTTTTGAGGTGAAAATTTTTGCAACCTTTCTTAAAAAAATGGAAATTCAATACAAATCTATCTGTTGGTCAGTACTCTCGATTTTTCTTCTTCTCTCAACATCCCCACTTTTACAGAAATGAAGAAAGCCAAAGCAGCAACAGCGCATAAGCTGGGTGTCATTCTTTATTGAATGTTAAAACACTCCTGGTATACATTTGCTTCATTATCGCCTAATTTTAGATTGGAATAGACTTCATATGGGCATCAATCGTCAAGATAATCTTTTGATCTAAACTCAACGTTTTTTTATTTTGAAACCAATGTTGCCGAGTGGCCTCGGTTGTTTCCTTCATTGTTGTGAGGACAAGGTGCTTTGGAAGCTTGGCTTTTTCTGCTAAAGCAACAAAAACGTTTTCATTGCAAAGATGCATCTCTTTCGTTTTCGCAAGTGTGAGGGAGAGATTGTCTCCTGGTATATAAGGAATTGTGGAGAGCAAATCATAGGCAGGAGATAAAATAGGCGTATGCCCATCCGGATAAAGAAATGACCAGTTTTTTAAGTGCATATCTCCATTGCCAATTAGGATACTAAAAACTAATCGTCGAATATATTCGCTTAAACCTTTTTCTCCACATAACGTCCAAATCATATGAGCAATATTCGTGTAACTCACATTGTTATACTTCTGCTCAGGGTAAAGCCCATACACTTGAGCAAAGTCTTCCATATGAATACGTGTATGATCAGAACCTCTATCAAAACGCTTTACAGCTAATGCAAAATGACCTTGCAGAGAACCTAGAGCCGGAAGTCCTTCTATGTCTTCTAAAGAAACAAGACGGCATTCGGGTACCTCAATGCCAACTTGCCTTGCTAACGTCATCATCGCATATTCGTTCTCAGGAACCTGAAAAAAATTAATAGAGGGAAGCTTAACAATCCATGTTCCTCCCACACCAGAAGCAGGAATGGTCAGCCCTCCATGCCTCTCAGCAAGAGCTGAAAATTTTAACTGTATGCCTGCTAATGAAAAACGATAGGGTGGACTTTCGGATGGAATCTCTTCTGGAGTTTCTCTTATAATACGCTGGGAAGATGCACCTGTTGAAGGTTGAATCATGACAGCTCCCGGAAGGTCAACCCCCAGGGCTTCAATTAAAGAAAACTCTCGTTCAGGTTTGATGTGATTTTTAGCGGCAAGGTAATCACGCAAATATCCTTCAGGCAAAAGGTTGGAAAAGAAAGGATGAAGACGTATCCGCATTGGCTTTGTTTGAGAGATGAGTTCGCCTGTTTTTGACATAAAACTTTGACTTAGAATGGGCCGATTGGGATCTTTGATATAATCTTCGTAAAAAGAAAAAAAAGTACTTTCTCCTGGCAATAAGCTGATTTGGCCAATACACTGTTCTTGTAAAAAGACATCTAGAGACTTTATCATGACTTAATCTTCCTCTTCATCAGGTTGCCAAATAGGTTCGGATTCAATCCCTTCTTTTCCTTCTATCATTGCTTTGACGAGAGAAGTAAATTGAGAAGGTACGAGCATCACTTCATACTCAAGGATACGAGCCATTTGGATTAAGGTTGAAACTCTTAGATCAATTTTTCCCTGTTCAATGCTTGAAATATGACCCTGGGGGAGGCCAACTCGGTGAGCCAGCGCAGATTGGGTGAAGCCTTTTTTGTTACGTGCTACACGCAATTCTTTTATCAAATCTTCCATATTTTTATCTGCCTTACTATATATATATATAATAATATACATTAAAGCAGATATCAAAGCTTTTTTCAGAACCCGAGAGAAGGGGATTGATAAAGGAAATGGAAAATTCAGGACCTTAAAAATTCCTACTATTCGGGATAGGGTGCTATGTTGGAAAGAGCCAAAGAGGTAACACGCATAGGACAATACACCTACATAGAGTATGCAAGATTTGCCGACGATCTGGTGGTCTTGATTGATAAGTACCACAAGTGGAACTGGCTAATTCCAGCGGTGAATCAATGGCTTCAAGAAGAGTTTGTAAAGATTGGTGTCGAAATCAACCAAGACAAGACGAAAATGGTGAATCTAGAGGAAGGAGAACACTTTTCCTTTCTTGGATTTGACTTCTGTCAACGAAAGAATTGGAAAGGCAAAGAAGTTGTAACCTTCACTCCAAAGAGGAAAGCAAAGACAGATCTTATGCTGAAAATCAAGAAAATTTTTAGACAGAAGAGGTCCCAACCAGGGTCATTGAATGCATGTAAAATTTTGTTATGATTTTATGAAATAAGTGAGATATGATTGGAGATTAAAATAA
>JAIEOZ010000138.1 GCA_019750035.1 Alphaproteobacteria bacterium
AAGATGGGATTGCTCCTCGAAGAAATCCTCCTCGTCTGGCTAAAAAAATGGCCACTGAAGAGAAGGACCAAGAAAACCAAAAACCTACAAGTGAAAACAAAAAGAGAAAAGTTTCAAAAGAACACCCATTTCCTGTTTCTCCTCCACACAAGAAAAGTCCAATCACACTAGAGAAAAGAACTTTTTCAAAGGCACGAACTACCTTAGCAGCTTTGCCTTATCCTGTTTTCTCGCCCATTGCACGGAAAATACTTCTTGCAGCCGTTTCTGATCCTGTTAAGTCCCATTTAACAAAAACTCTTTTCGAAGGAAAAACCATTTACTATGACGAAAAACTCTGGAATTGGGATGATGAAGTCCTCACTAAAGACTCTAATGGCCATTATATATTAGAAACAAACTTGGATAGAGCTTTGAGAGGCTTATGTCCAATTGCCTACAAGGGCATTACAAAGAGCATGGATGTGGGATTACTTGATGAAGAGCAAATCAAATTTATCATTCATCATCAAAGAAAATTTAATATACACCTACATCATCTCACACAAAAAGACACTAATGAAGAAAGCGACCCTCTTGTGACAATGACTCAAACCTGCCATATGGGGAGGAATGCCTGCATTATTCTTGAAGATGATGAAGACGGGAGCTCTCGTATCATCCATTCAGACCTTAGCCTTGAAGAAGCTCAAACACTTTGCCTACCTTCGCAACGAATCGTGACTAATCTTCTCCATTTCCGACGAGAGTCATCCCTCATTGATCGGTCAAAATTCGGTGGATATAAGCAGGCTTTTTGGCAAATGAAAGCTCAAAAAGAAATAGATCGCCGCCTCTATACAGATGGTGAGAATCATGAAACATTACCTTTGCTGCCTCGCAAACTTGTTTTTGATAACGTATTAGAAACCCTGACATTCTAATCTCTCTCTATTCGTCTTCAAGCTTAGGGGGCGCTAGATTTGGCCGCTCTGTTGTAAACGGTTTGGGAGAAGGAGAAGCTTTCAAAATAGCAAGGACTTCCTCAATGCCACGATCAAGCTGAGGATCGACACCTTTCTCATACTCTTGAGGAGTAATTTCAACTTCAATGTCAGGATCAACACCATAGTTTTCTACACTCCATCCCACATCATGAAACCAAAAGGAAAATTCTGGTTGGGTAGTCGAACCTCCATCCACGAGGCTATGGCGAAGCCACATTCCAATCACACCACCCCACGTTCTTTTGCCAATCAAAGGACCCAGTTTAAGCATTTTAAAGCTATGAGAGAAAATATCTCCATCTGATCCCGCATATTCATTGATCAACGCAACCATAGGACCCATGGGGGACTCAAAAGGATAAGGCATGGCGCCCCACCAACGACTTTGATCATATCCAAGACGTTTTCGACTGAGCTTTTCAAGAAGAAGAGCCGACACATTTCCTCCTCCATTGTAGCGAATATCCACCACAAGCCCCTCTCGATTCAATTCTGCTAAAAAGCCACGGTGAAATTCGGCAAACCCCTGAGATTTCATATCAGGGATGTGAATATACCCCACACGACCCTTTGTTTTCTCATGCACGTAAGCTCTATTTTTTTCAACCCAATCCCGATAGCGTGCAGGCGTCTGAGAAGCCAGCGTTGTTACAAAAACATCTTGCGGCTTTTTTTTCTCTCCTTTTATCAACAGGGAAACAACATTACCGGCTTGATTAACGAGCAATTTTTCTGGAAATGTTGTCTCATCCAGTTTTCGACCATTAATGGCCAGCAACACATCCCCTTCACAAATCCCCAACCCAGGAGACGTCAAAGGAGAAGTTTGAGAGGGCTTCCACGAGTCTCCCTTCGCAATATTGGAAATACGATACGCTTTCTGTGTTTTGTCATACGTAAAATCTGCGCCTAACGCTCCGAGAGGATACTGGGGTGGATAACGTAAATCTCCCCCAAAAACATAAGCATGAGACGTCCCCAACTCACCATGCATTTCTGCTATAAGATCCGTGAGTTCCCCGCGTGTTGAGAGACGATCTAAAAGGGGACGGTACCGTTTATAAATACCTTGCCAATCCACTTGGGACATATCTTCCGTCCAAAAAAAGTCTTTTTGCAAACGCCAAACTTCATCAAAAATCTGTGTCCATTCTTGAGGGGGATTGACAGATACCTTGACTCGATTCAACTCAATCCAGCCTCCCTTACGGTAAGAAGAATCATTATCTTGAGGTTTTTCCCCTGCTTTAATGACTCTCAACCGTTTAGCACCATAGTAACAAAGCCACTGAGAATCTCCTGAAAGAGAATAAAAAGAAATTTTCGGGATGAGCGTTTCTTCCTTTTTCATTGCAAAGTCATAGCATTCTAAATTTCCTCGCGTCGTGGGATCTTCCTCCTCATCTGCAGACATACTATGAAGGTGGCGAGATAAGTAGAGTACTTTTCCAGGAATACCCCGAATAAAGGCATAATCCCCTTCTGCAACAGGGAATTCGAGGATACGCTCTTCAATTTTCTTCAGATCAATTTTAATGTCTTTAATACCCTCTTTTTTCTTTTCTTCTTTTGGCTTTTTCTCATCGACTTTTGGTTGTGGAATAAAAGGAGATGTTAAAGATTCATCAAGCAAAATAAGGTAGGGTTTTACTCCTTTTGGAAAACCCATTTCAAACTGAAGATTATCTGGACAAGGGGAATACGTACGCTTTGAAAGAAAATAGATATACTTTCCCTCAGGATCAAAACTGGGTTGAAAATCCTCTAAAAGCGGACGCGTAATTACATAAGTCTTCAAACTCTTTATTTCGCAAAGTTTGATGGCTCTTAAGCGATCCGTTAGAGGATAATCATAAACAACCCATTTTCCATCAGGGGACCAATCCAATCCACTGATATCGCCAAAAGAGCTTTTATCAATCAGGTGAAGCTTTTGCGTCTTTAAATTAACATGAAAAAGTTCACAACGATGATTGACAAAAACAGCGGCATCTTGGGTTGGCGATGTTTTGAGGGACAGAATTCGACCCAAATCCATTTTCTTAAGAATTTTAGGAGATTTAAGAGGAGATAATTCATGAACTTCAAGACGATCCTCTCCTTCTTGATCACTCACAATTAACAAGCGGTTATTATCATGAAGCCATTGAATAAACTTATAGCGAACGCCATCTTTCTCACCATATTGATGAACAGCCCCTTCCCAATTTGCGAAAGAAAAAGGTCTTCCTCTTGTAATGACAGCAAGATGAGATCCTTTTTTATTCAAGGAATAGGTTGAAAGATAAGCAGATGCATTGATGAACTTCCGGGCACGTTGAGAAAATGAAGAAGGAAATTCAATCTCAATTTTTTGAGAAGACTGATCTTCTAAAGAAAGCCTAAAAAGGGTTCCTCCTGCTGTATACACACAAGTTGTGGCATCATGGCTTAATCCTCGAACAAAGTAATCCTCATGAGACGTGTGACGTTTAAGGTCTGTCCCTTCCGGTGTGCATGAATAAACGTTTCCATGTCCTTGATGATCACTAATAAAATAAATACGCTGCTGAATCCAGAAAGGCCGTAAAGCATTGCCTTTAATTTCAATGAGTTTTTGAAATTCTCCCTTTCCTTTATGATCAATCCAAAGTTCCCCAGCGGTCCCTCCACGATATCGTTTCCAAGATACATAACCGTGGCCATGACGCTGAATCACAACTTGATTTCCCTGTGTATTAAAAGAAATAAAATTCGCAGGCCCGCAGGGAAGTTTTTCAATAGCGCCTGTCTTAAAATTTGCTTTATAAAGAGAACGGACACGAAAAGGATTGTTTTTGCTTGAAGAGAAAATAATCTCGTCATGCGCGCCCCACCCTACAACCGTAGACCCTTCAACAATATAAGAAAGACGTTGAGCTTCTCCTCCTGCAGATGGCATGACATAAACTTCAGAGTGACCTTCATACGTACTGGTAAAAGCAATCCATTGACCATCAGGAGAAAAAACAGGATCACCGGCTTCCCCTGTTCCAGCCGTAAGCCGTTCCGCCTTTCCTCCTTCAAGAGGAGCCATCCATAAATCGTCATCGGCTACAAAAGCAATCTTATCTTTCCAAACCGTTGGATTACGATAATACCCTTCTCTCTTCATCATTAGTCTCTTTCTTTATACGAAAAGCATACATGCTCGTTCAAGGTTTCCGTCATCTTCACACATTCCCTTGCCATCTAACCTAAGCCT
>JAIEOZ010000259.1 GCA_019750035.1 Alphaproteobacteria bacterium
GAACATAGGTAAAGGCGAGAAAAAGCTTAGCAGATTATTGTCTGCTAAGCTACCTTTACTTCACAAGAGGCTTAAGTAAGGAAATCTCTTATGTTCTGAGAAAAGACTAACAAAACCTTCAAAAAAGGGAGGAAAAAATCATGAAAAAATTTTCTTCAATAATAAAAAAAGAAAATATTGAAGTAAATAGTAATAATTTTACTTCTAATTTACTTAAAAAATCAATTCGCAGAAAATCTGTTAAAGAAAAAGAAGTATCAAAACGCATTTTACAAGTCATCGATCTTGCAGGAGACCTTGCTGAAAGACCACTCGATGAAGCTCAGTCTCTTGGCTTTATGTCTCGTCTTTTGGTGATGGTTAACTTGCCCTATCGAGACCCTGGAATTGAAGCTTTAAGCTGGTGGAGAGAGAATGGAGGAGTGGTTTTAGACATAACACCCGGCAGAAATAAAGGAAAGAGCATAGGAATACCGTATGGTACTTATCCAAGGCTTATCCTTGCTTATCTTATCACTCAAGCTGTACGTACAAAGTCCCCAGAAATTTTTTTAGGAAAAACATTTAGAGAGTTTTTAGATCTTGTAGGTATAGATGATGGTGGAAAGCAATATAAACAAGTACAAAAACAATTAAAAAGAACAATTTCTTCTTCTTTTGCTTGGACGTATAAAAACGAAAAAACATGGTCACGTACAAACGTCCAAGTTGCTCATCAGTCTCAACTATGGTGGGATCCAAAGTCTCCAGATCAGCCGGCACTCTGGGAAAGCAAAGTAAAGCTCAATACGGATTTTTTTAATGAAATCATCCGTAAGGCTGTCCCCCTGGACTTTAGAGTTTTGAAATTCCTTAAAAATTCTCCTCTCGGTCTTGATCTCTACATGTTTCTCTCATGGAGAACTTTCAATCTTAAAGAACCAGTTTTCATCAGTTGGGAAGGGTTACACAATCAATTAGGTGGACAATACAAAGACTTAAAAGAATTTTCTAGAAAATGCCGTTTGCACCTCAAACGCATCCAATCTATCTGGCCAGAATTGAATATAAAATCTGTTAGAGGAAGGCTTTGCATTGAGCCAACCTTTAAAAGTCTTGTTTCTGTGCGTAACTCCAGGCTTTAAAAAAGTTATCTCCGTACTTTGGTACACCACAAAAACCGTACTTTGGTACACCATCAGGTAGTCTTTTATCTCTATACTAGTATTTACAGGTAGTTGTAAGGCCAAAACTGTGGAAAACTCTCAACTTCACGAAAAAGCACCCCTAGTTCGCTCCGCTCACAAATTAAAAAGTTTCTGTAATTCCTCACTCTCTATGCCTGTCAAGAGCGCTCCGCTAAAGCTACGCGTCACTCCGTGATGGCCTATGGCCACTCATTGACAGGCGCGAGACTCGGAATTCTCTGCTTACCAAGACGCAAATGGCGAGAAGAACGCCATTTGCGTCTTTCTCAAGTCAAAAAAGGAAAAGTAGTCTAGGTCGCTTGCGACAAAGCGCCGTTGTCGAAGGCAACACGTAAGCGCGCTTGGTAAGAATTCCCAAGACGTCCTTTGCTCGCTTCTTCTCGCTAACTTTCTCCATAATGAACCTCTTCTCCTCATGCTCCCCATGAAAAAGTATGTGCGCAAAGCGAACGAGAATGTCCTGAGGAAATTGGAAATTTCTAAAGGCGCACTTATGCACGATTGCAAATCGTGACGTACGGTCCTGCCGACGGCTAAGCATATCAGCCAAACTTTTAGAAAAAAGAAAGCTCCCTAACGACCCCTCTTTTTTTGTTGAATAAAACAATTAAATCAATTAATATGATTATATAGGTCGATTTAATGGAGGACATAATGAAGATAGTTTCCGCTACAGAAGCAAAAACAAATTTTGGGAGATACATCTCTGCTGCAATGTCTGAGCCCATTACGATTAGCAAAACTGGACATGCAACGATCGTTATGATTTCAAAAAAGGAGTATGATCGTCTAGAAGCTTGCGAGGATGCATATTGGAGTGTAAGAGCTCTCCTTGCTGAAAAAAATGGATACCTTGGAGAAAAGGAAGGGACAAAAATTATCGAAAAGCTTCTGGATGCTTAAGCTCAATCCAACAAAAGAAGCTCTAGATTTTTGGAACAGTCTGGATGCTAAGCAATACAGGCAAATTGGGCGCAAGGTTCTTTCCCTCCTCCTTGATCCTCATCCAAACGATTCTGCCCCTCTCATAGGATACCCGGAGTATTTTCGTGTAGATTTCGGAGAATATCGGATTATCTATCGAGTAGAAGAGGACACCATCAAGCTTACCCTTATCGGATTAAGAAATGATGGCGATATATACAAGAAAATCAAACGAAAATTAGCCGGCTAAGGTAATTTTTAACCCTGCTTACCCCCCCTCCTCCTCACGCCCGTGGCCGTCAAGCACGAGCACGATTTGCAATCGTGCATAAGTGCGCATCCTTCGGATGAAACCCTATTTGAATTTTTTAATTGAGTCTCTTGTAAATTTTAAACGTCATCTTAAAACCCCATAGGAGCGTTCTACAGTTGAGGTAAAAATTTTCATGGATGGATTTTGGTAAAAAAATTTAACCCTTCTAGAAAACGATATTTAGGGGTTTTAGAGGCATGTAACATTACGAGCTTAATATTGTTTTGGCCTCAGTATGAGAAGCTAATAGACATGGGATTACAAGCTGAAAAATTGTCTTAGTACCCTATTAATTATAGGATATTCCTATTCACCCGGCTCAAAAAAATGACAGCAATCTCACTATCCTATGATTTGTTGAAAACACAGGGCAGTGAGGATAGCAATTTAGTAAAGCAGGCTCATTGAGGAGGCGCTGGAGGTAATTGCGCATTGGTATTATTTTGTAACGCGAGTTGTCGTGCGACTTCTTGTGCGATTCGTCGTTCGAAGTCTTCTTTATCTCTTCGTTGTGTGAGTACGGCCTCGTAAGCCGTTGTTATTTCTTGTTTACAAGCAGTACATGTCTCTTGGATGGTTATATTTGGGTAATTTTCGTCCCATGTGCCTTCGTGGCCTTGTGAGAGTTCGTTCCCCAGCCTTAGCTTGCGTAGTGGCTTAAATACAAGTTCGGGTTGGGCTTCATTTTTTATACTTTGCATTATTTGTGAGTATGAGCTGCCAAGTACGAGCTTGGGTCGTGGCTTAATGACCAAGGGTTCAGGTACGGAAGTAACTACGGGATTAGGTGTAAAATTAAGAGGGGGTAAAGGCGAAAGTACCAAGGGTTTAGGTACGGAAGTAACTACAGGCTTAGGTGTAAAATTAAGAGGGGGTAAAGGCGAAAGTACCAAGGGTTTAGGTACGGAAGTAACTACAGGCTTAGGTGTAGGGTCAGGTAAATCGGTCAGTCTTTTTATTTTATCAAGCTTAACGTTGTATGCAGTTATTATTTTTTCGTAGTTATTTATTGTGTTTTGCAGAAATTCTTTTTCCTCTTGGAGGGTTGTCTCTTCTCTGGCTTTTATAGCATTTATATGGGTCTTTACAATCTTTGTTCTTTGGGACTCGTCAAGGTCATCCCACATTCCCCAGGCAGTTTTGGCTTCGCCTAAAAGAGTGAGACTGATAAAGCTAGCTATAGTTACAGTAGTTTTGAGAAATTTTTTTGGCATTTTTGCTTCCCTTTTTTTATTCCTTATAGGAAGGATGATCACTAAAACTTTTCTAAATGTCAATTGAATTTAATAAGAACTTTTCGTGTAAAAAACTTCGAAAAGACAAGGGATCAACGGATCTTTTTCTACCAAAAATTGTCTTGCATACCCCTAGAAATTTTCAATTTTCAGGACACTTTTGTTCATTTTGCTTCATATTTTTTGTGAGAAGCAGGGTAAGAAGAGAGGTAGTTATAAAAAATTTATTGAGCTAAGGCGAACAAAGAGAGCCCGACGGTTTTTAGGAGGCGCGCTGATACATTGCCTTCGGCAACGTGCGCTTGTCGCAAGCGACTAAGACCATAATAGAATGATAAGAAAGGAATTTTTGTCAAACATGGTCTCAAACGAAAACTCAAAGCTTTCTTCAAAAAGTCACGGAGAGTTCAGCCAGATTATGAATATGAACAAGGCATCGAAAATCTTCAAAAACGTTAGGAGATATCTCGCTCGATACTGGATGTATTGCCATGGAAATAAGAATGAGCTAATTTAATCAAGCGCGACGCATAGGTGTTTCAGGCCTATACGCCGCTAATCACAACCAACC
>JAIEOZ010000313.1 GCA_019750035.1 Alphaproteobacteria bacterium
CTTTGCGCTCAAAATATTCTCAGCACCATCGCTCCTTATGATATTGTTAGAAAAATGAGAGCTTCTGTTTTGGTTCTTGGCCCTCTTGTTGCCCGCGCAAAAGAAGCTCACGTTTCCCTTCCAGGAGGATGTGCAATCGGTGTCCGGCCTATTGATTTCCACCTTAAAGGACTTGAAGCCTTAGGCGTTGAGATTACGCTTGAAGACGGATACGTCCACGCCAAAGCGCCTCAAGGTTTAATCGGAGGAGACTACTCTTTTCCTATTATTTCAGTAACAGGAACGGAAAATCTATTGATGGCAGCTATCTTTGCCAAAGGACAAACGCGTTTAATTAACGTCGCAAGAGAACCTGAAGTTACAGATTTAGCCCATTGTCTTAATGCAATGGGAGCAAAAATCACTGGCATGGGCACTGATACACTTACTATTGAAGGAGTAGATCAGCTAGAAGGAACAACCCATCACGTCATTGCCGATCGCATTGAAGCAGGAACCTATGCGATGGCCGCAGCTATTACGGGTGGTAAGCTTTGCTTAAAAAATGCACGTCTAAATCTGATTCCCACCGTAACATCTCTTTTACAACAAGCTGGCGTTTGTTTAGAAGAAGACGAAGACGGACTTATTGTCAAAGCCCCCTCTTCTGCCCTTCAAGGGGTAGATGTTATGACTGAACCCTTTCCCGGTTTCGCCACAGACCTTCAAGCTCAATGGATGACTCTTATGAGTGTTGCAGAAGGCGCATCGATGATTACGGAGTCCATCTGGGAAAATCGCTTTATGCATGTCCCTGAGCTTTGCCGAATGGGAGCCGACATCACCGTCCATGGCTCCTCTGCTTTGGTACGAGGTGTTAAAGAGCTCAAAGGAGCCCCCGTTATGGCCACTGATTTAAGAGCCTCAGTTTCCTTGGTACTAGCCGGTCTTGTCGCAAAAGGTGAAACATGTATCAACCGCGTCTATCATCTGGATCGAGGATATGAACGGGTTGAAGAAAAATTACGTGCCTGTGGGGCTGACATTGAGAGAGTGCGATAATATATATAAGAGAAGACATAGATTATGATAGAAAAAAATGACATATAAACCTTTACAGATGATGGCTGAAGATGGGGATGACCTTCATGTTATTGCTGCTTGCCTTCAAGACGCTCTTATCCCTCTTTCCGGTATAGAATATGATGAAAAAGAAGGATACTTTCGCCTCATTGCTAACCGCTTTTGTTGGGAATGTGAATCCGAAACCCTAGATGGCAATGACTATTACGCGCGGGTCGCTGCTGGGCTTTCATTTCGTCATGTCACAGATGTACATAAAAAAGATATTAATATCCACAATCAACATGAACTCATTAATCTTCTGACCATTCATCAGCAAGAAGATGATTCGATTCATCTCATTTTTTCCGGTGGTTCAGAAATTAAACTCAAAGTAGCTAAACTAAGTTGTCACCTTAAAGATATGGATGAACCCTACCCTACATCTAATCGACCCTCTCATAAATAAACGACGTAATGGTAATACCAATACCGTAATTTAAGTTTACGTTTCTGGATTGCGTTGTCGGGACTTCGTCCCTCCACGCAATGACGAACCTATTGTTTTTCAACATAAAAACTCGTCATTGCGATCGGAGCGAAGCAATCCAGAAGGATACTTGTTCTTAATTATTTTTTGTAAATGATATTATTTTTCTCTAAGGCCATAACCCCTGGCAAAGTTTTTCCTTCTAAACTTTCAAGAAACGCCCCACCAGCAGTTGAAACATATGTAAAGTCCTTAAGAACATTAGCGTTTGCAAGGGCAGCTCCCGTATCTCCACCCCCCGCAACAGAGAAAAGAGATCCCTCCCGGGTTAGCTGTGCCGCTCCTTGAGCCACAGCCGTCGTTCCTTTGTCAAAAGGAGGAGTTTCAAAAATACCAAGAGGTCCATTCCAAAGTAAGGTATGACAAGTCTTCATTTTTTCAAGAATCAACTGAATTGTTAAAGAACCAATATCAACTATTTTATCATGTTCACTTATCTCTGAGATCAGACGTATTTCAGAACGCTCTGGTTCTTCAAGATTTTGCGCCACAATCACATCTTGTGGCAAAAGAACCGTCACTCCTTTTGCAAGAAAATCTTGTGCAACCTTAAGAAGGTCTGGCTCATAAAGGGAGGCCCCAACGTTATATCCTTGAGCCGCTAAAAACGTACTCGCCATAGCCCCTCCAATGACAAAAACATCAACTTTGGAGGAAAGACTTTCAAGGAGCGGCAATTTTGTAGAGATTTTGGCTCCTCCAATAATGGCCATGAGAGGACGCTGAGGATGATCGAACACACGATCAAGCACTGTCAGCTCTTCTTCCATAAGCCGGCCCGCATAAGCGGGGAGAAGATGGGCAATTCCTTCTGTTGAGGCATGAGCCCTATGAGCAGCCGAAAAAGCATCGTTAACATAGATGTCTGCCCAGCTCTCCATCTCTTGGGCAAAGGTGGGATCGTTCTTTTCCTCACCTTCTACGAAACGTATGTTTTCTAAAAGAAGAACTTCACCTTCTTTCAACTCCTGAATAGCTGCTGTAACACCTAAACCCTGTGCTGCTTTACAAAAAAAGACGGGTGTGGGAGCCATGGCTTTCTTTAAGGCCTCAAACACAGGCACCAGCGTGAGCGAGTCATTGATCCCCTTAGGACGACCAAGGTGGGCTAAAATGATGACTTTTGCGCCTTGACAACTCAGTTCTTTAAGGGTGGGAAGAGATCGCTCAAGACGAGTAAGATCAGTAACATACCCGTTCCGGAGAGGAAGGTTGAGATCAAGGCGTACCAGGACACGCTTTCCCTTCGCTTTTAAATCATCAAGTGTTAAAAATTTTGTCATTTTTTTGTTTCCATTTTCTTATTTATTCTTCTCACGAAAACTTTCCGCTTATGGGCTATGATCTCTAATAATACTTGAACAAGCAAATACAATTTTATCCGTTATAAAATGAATAGGGAGCAAAAATATAAATAGCCTCCTTTAAGATTTTTTTAAGTTGCGCATTTTTTAAATCTGTTTTAAATCAATGATCAGAATCATATAGGTAGCTCACATGCGCACTGAAATTGAAGCCTTTGTCCGTGAAATCGAGGAGAACATTGCTCTCCTCAGGAGGAGACTTTGACTGGGATGAAGCCCAAAAACGTCTTCACATGCTAGAAATAGACGCCCAAAACCCCACATTGTGGGATAATCCCCAGCACGCTCAAAAAATAATGAGAGAAAGAGACCAGCTTTCTCAATCTCTGGAACAAGTACAGAACATTGATCAAAATTTAAAAGATGCACTCGAGCTTTTAGAGCTAGGTGAAATGGAAGAAGATCAAGACCTTCTCGACGGTGCTGAGAAAGATATCGAACTCCTTCATCAAAAAGTTCAACGTCTACGTCTCGAGACTCTTTTATCAGGCGAAGCAGATGCCAACAATTGTTTTATTGAAATTCATGCGGGCGCTGGAGGTACAGAAGCCCAGGATTGGGCCTTGATGTTAACGCGTATGTATACCCGATGGGCAGAAGCGAATGGGTATAAAGTTGAATGGATCGAAGAAAGTGCGGGAGAAGAAGCAGGAGTTAAGTCTGCAACCTTCAAAGTAGGATCTCATAAAGACGCTAACCACCCTTATGGATGGCTTAAAGGAGAGAGTGGTGTTCACCGCCTCGTGCGCATTTCTCCCTTTGATTCCAATGCTCGTCGACACACGAGTTTTGCTTCCGTATGGGTTTATCCTGAGGTCGATGAAAGCATTAACATTGAAATAGAAGAAAAAGATTTAAGAATTGACACCTATCGAGCCTCGGGAGCAGGCGGTCAACATGTTAATAAAACCGACAGTGCCATACGCATCACTCACATTCCCACAGGGGTCGTTGTTCAGTGTCAAAATGATCGATCTCAGCATCGAAATCGCGCTCAAGCAATGAGCATGCTTAAAGCTCGTCTCTATGAGGTTGAGCTCAAGAAACGAGAAGAAGCAGCACAGGCTTCAGCCGCTGCTAAATCAGAAATAGGATGGGGTCATCAAATTCGTTCTTATGTTCTCCACCCCTATCAAATGGTCAAAGACTTAAGAACCCATGTGGAAAAAGGCAACGCACAGGGAGTCTTAGAGGGTAACATTGATGCCTTTCTGGAAGCCACCCTCGCCCAAAAAATTAATTCTTGATTAAGCACTATAAGCTTCAAAATATTTTACTATA
>JAIEOZ010000325.1 GCA_019750035.1 Alphaproteobacteria bacterium
TAGAAAAGGTTAACATCTATTAACTTAGGATAGGTTACTATAAAATAAAATAATAATGATTACGACGCCGCAGAATTTTCTTCATCAGGGGTCTTTTCAGCTGTAGGTCCTGAATCTTGCCCCTTTGCAGACAAATCACGGTCTATAAGCTCAATAATGGCCATAGCCGCATTGTCTCCTGGACGGAAGCCAGCTTTAATAATCCGAATGTAACCACCTTTCCGATCCTTATAGCGTTCAGCAAGAGGCCCCATAATCTTTGCCGCGAGGTCTTTGTCCCCCAAAAAGGAAACGGCTTGTCGGCGACAACTAAGACCACCTCTCTTTCCTAAAGTAATCATTTTTTCAACAATAGGACGAAGATCTTTAGCTTTCGGTAACGTGGTTTTAATTTGCTCATGCTTTAATAAAGAACCAGCAAGTCCCTTAAACAGAGCTTTTCTTTCATCCGTATGACGGTTAAGTTTACGGCCACTCACTCCATGACGCATGACTTAGGTACTCCTTATTCTTCTTAAAACGGCTCATCAAGTTTTTTAATAAGTTCTTCAATATTTTCAGGAGGCCATCCTGAGACTTCCATCCCCAAGCTTAAGCTCATCTGAGAAAGAACTTCTTTAATTTCATTTAAGGATTTACGGCCAAAATTAGGAGTTCGCAGCATTTCAGCTTCCGTCTTTTGCACCAAGTCCCCAATATAAATAATGTTATCATTTTTTAAACAATTTGCTGAACGCACTGAAAGCTCAAGCTCATCAACTTTGCGTAGTAAAGCTCTATTAAAAGGAAGAATAGAATCTTCTTTTTCAATATAAGACTCCTTTGGCTCTTCAAAATTAATAAATTTCTGTAGTTGATCTTGAAGAATGCGAGCGGCAAGAGCAACTGCATCATCAGGCCGAACAGAACCATTTGTTTCAACTCGCATAATTAATTTATCGTAGTTAGTCTGTTGGCCAACTCGTGTATTTTCAACCTTATACGAAACTTTAAGAACGGGACTGTAAAGTGCATCGATGGGAATTAATCCAATGGGAGAATCTGATTTTCTACTGCTGTCAGCAGGAACATAGCCCTTACCCGTATGAACCACTAATTCCATTGAAAGCTTGGATCCCTGTCCAAGCGTACAAATATAATGATCCTTGTTTAGAATCTCAAGATCGGCCGGCGTTTCTATGTTTCCAGCTGTAACAACACAAGGCCCTTCGACTTGAAGTCTCGCACGTACAGGACCTGATTTATGAAGCTTTGTCACAACTCCCTTAAGATTAAGAACGATATCAGTGACATCCTCATTAACGCCAGGAAGGGTTGAAAATTCATGTACAACGCCTTCAATGTGCGCAGAGGTAATCGCTGCTCCTTGCAAAGAAGACAGTAACACACGCCGCAAAGCACTGCCTAAGGTCATCCCAAAGCCAGGCTCCAATGGATCTGCAGTTATTGTGGCTACATAATTAAGATCTTCACTATGATCCAGATTTAACTTGTAAGGCCTAATCAGAGCCTGCCAATTTTTTTGTATCACGAGTCTACCCTCTCGGTGTAAATTGTTTCAGTTTAATGAGTCAGGTCTATACACGACGACGCTTTTTAGGCTTACACCCATTATGAGGAATAGGTGTCACATCACGAATAGATGTTATCAGAAACCCAGTAGCTTGAAGAGCACGTAGGGCCGACTCACGTCCTGATCCAGGCCCCCTCACCTCAATTTCAAGAGACTTCATTCCATGCTCTTGAGCTTTCCGTGCTGCATCCTCAGCTGCAATTTGTGCCGCATAAGGGGTTGACTTACGAGACCCCTTAAATCCCTTTGCACCAGCTGAAGACCAGGCAATCGTATTCCCCTGAACATCCGTTATGTTCACGACCGTATTGTTAAAAGATGAATTCACGTGTGCCACACCAGAGACAATATTTTTTCTCTCTCTGCGGCGAATTCTTTGTGCTGGTTTTTGAGCCATCTAAAATCCTAACCTTTACTTCTTCTTACCTGCAATTGCCACAGCTTTACCTTTACGCGTCCGAGCATTGGTATGGGTTCTTTGGCCCCGAACGGGCAGTCCTTTACGATGACGAAGCCCTCTATAACATCCAAGGTCCATTAGCCGCTTGATGTTTATAGAAACCTCTCTCCGTAAATCTCCTTCTACTTTATATTCGTGATCAATCATTTCACGAATTTTAAATATTTCTTCATCTGTTAATTGATGAACTCTCCGTGAAGCAGGAATCCCTAACTTATCACACAATTCTTTTGCTTTTGTCGGTCCAATGCCATAAATCGACCTTAAACCTATTTCAACCCTTTTTTGCGTTGGTATGTTTACGCCAGCTATACGAGCCACTCAGTTCTCCTCAATACACTTTTCATAAGATTCCTAAATATCCTGTGCGGAGTATAGGCATCCTGACTTTCTTGTCAATACTTGCAATTTCTCCAATAGGGATTCCACCTGAGCATTGACCTCTTTTACAGACTTCATTCCATCTACCGTCATCAATCGATGCGTCTTAAGATAGTACTCAATCAGAGGCCTTGTCTGCTCATTATAAACCTGAAGACGTGTTTGAAGAACTTCAGGTTCATCATCTGGACGACGAATAAATTCGTGTCCACAACACTTATCACATACGTTCTCTTTCTTAGGAGGAACTTCTGGCGTGTATGAGGCGCCACAGTTTTGACAAATTGTTCGAGAGGAAAGACGTCTGATCAACTCACCATCCTCTACAACAAGCTGAATAACGGCATCCACAGAAAGGCTCAAGTGATCAAAACTTTCATCAATTTTCAGTGCTTGGTTTAAAGTTCGAGGCAGTCCATCCAATATAACGCCTTGATCTTTTGATTCATGCAAGCGTTCTCTAAAAATCTTAAGAATAATATCATCTGAAGGAAATTTTCCAGAATCCATCGTCTCTTTAATCTGAAGCCCTAGGAGAGTTTCCTTTTTAATTTCCTCTCGTAAAATATCCCCTGTCGAAATAAGGGCTAAATGATAATGCTCCTGAAGCAAGCGAGCTTGCGTGCCCTTCCCTGACCCTGGAGGACCAAAGAGAATGATATTCATTGTCGTGTCCCCTTCAACCGGGTCTTTTTCAAGAGCCCCTCATACTGATGCGCAAGAAGATGCGAATGAATTTGTGCAACTGTATCCATAGGAACACTGACCGCGATCAGAAATGTGGTTCCTCCCAAATAAAAGGGTAAGGAATAGGCAGCATAAAAGAACTCAGGCACAGCGCAAACAAAAGCTAAATAGGCGGCCCCAACAACTGTCAATCGTGTAATCACATTATCTAAATAATCCGCCGTATTTTTTCCAGGACGATATCCTGGAATAAATCCGCCTGCCTTTTTTAAATTTTCAGCAGTTTCTTGTGGGTTAAAGACAATAGAGGTATAAAAGAACGCAAAAAATACAATCAGAAATAAATAAACGCTTAGATACAAAAGACTACCATGTTGAAATAAGCCGGCAACCCATTGTACCCATTCAGGTCCATGTCCTGCTGAAAACGAAGCCAAAGAAACAGGTAGCAAAATAAGAGAACTGGCAAAAATAGGAGGGATAACTCCCGTGCTATTGAGCTTAATGGGAAGATGAGAACTTTCCCCGCCATACATTTTGTTTCCAACCTGCCGCTTAGGGTATTGTATAAAGATTCGTCGTTGGGCCCGTTCCATAAAAACGATAAAGGCAATCATAGCAATAGAAAACCCAAGAATAAACAGAATAAAAATATAAGATAAAGCGCCTGTTCGACCGAGTTCCAAGGCATTAACAATGGAAGAAGGTAAGTTTGCAACGATACCTGCAAAAATAATAAGGGAAATTCCGTTGCCAATTCCACGACTTGTAATTTGCTCGCCCAACCACATTAAAAAGAGAGTGGCCCCTACGATTGTAATGACAGACGTCAGGCGAAAAAAGATTCCCGGGTCAATAACTGCCGATCCTGCAGCCCCTTGTAAACTTTCAATACCCACGGCGGCTCCATAAGCTTGCAAGATAGCAATGAGGACTGTCAAATAACGTGTATATTGGTTTAGCTTCCGTCGGCCAGATTCGCCTTCTTTTTTCAGCGCTTCAAATTGAGGAGCAATAGCTGTCATCAACTGAATAATAATGCTTGCAGAAATGTATGGCATAATGTTCAAAGCCATAATTGACATACGGCTCAAGGCACCACCCGAGAACATATCAACCATACCAAAGATGCCCCCTCCATGGGAGTG
>JAIEOZ010000187.1 GCA_019750035.1 Alphaproteobacteria bacterium
CTTCGTTTTCATAAAAATTTCTGGCTTTAGGACAACTCACATCTATTAATAAGCGATAATGATCCCACGTGAGAGGAGCTTGAAACTGTGGAATATCTGCACTTTCACTTGAATTATCCTTCTTAGAGAAGGGACGATAGACAAGATAAAATTTGCAACTCTTCTCCAGAATTGAAAAACTAAACACTTCCCCAAATTTCTTAACGATTTGCTCAAAAAGTTGGCATAAAAGTTTCTGATGATCTTCGTCACTCGCCATCCACTGGTTTTCATATTCAACAATCAGTCTACCAATCTTCCAATGAAGATTGAGCGTTTTAAGACGAGATCCTTGTAAAGTAGGGTATTGTTCTTGATGAATGAGAGAAGAAATTTCCGTATAGAGTTTCTCAATGCCTACAAATGGAAAAGAGAAAGAATGCATTGCATATTGTCGTCGTCCCATAAACTCCCTGTAAATATTATTTTTCTAGACTTATTTTCAGCACGCTAACAGAAGAGCAAATTGAATTCAATTGTGATTTAGATCTTATATAATATTCTCCTCTTTTTCTTTAGAAGTTTTATTGACTGGCAATGTGTAGTCTCTTTCTTTATCCGGTTTGAGGAGAAAAGCATTTTTTTGTGACTTTGGAGCTTGTTGATACTCCGTTTGCAGCTTTGTAGAAGGATAGTCTCCAGGGAGTTTGAGGTAGCATTCAAGATTTTTGAGTTGGGAAAGCTCAGCTGGCATGACGAGAGGCTTTTGGCGCGTATGGTGGCTAAGAGAAACACCATCTCGCATGCTGTTGGCTCCATAAGAGATATTTTCCTGGGGTTCCGTCTCTTCTTTATCGCCTAATACTTTTGAGATCCATTGTTGGGTTGAGGGTTCTGTGCAACGAAAGAAGAGCTTGGTATTAAAGAGATCCAACATAGCTTCCGCTGCATTTCTTCCATAAATGTCTTCCAATTGAGGCTTACTCTGAAACCCTACCAGAAAACATCCCCCATATTTTCGGCCTTCTGCAAGCCCTGCTTGTAGTCTGGGGAGTTTTTGGAGAGCGGCAAGTTCATCAATCACAAACCATAGTCTTCTTTTTTGATTCTCAGGAAGCACCATAAGGGCATTAATGGCAATATCCATCCATGCTGAGATGAGAGGCCTTAAGGTTTCTCGCTGATCTGGTCTCGCCGTAATAAAGAGCCAACCTTTCTGTCGTTCATTCATCACCCAGTTTCGAATCGAAAAAGCTGGTATTTGTGAATTATCTAGATCTTCTTTTGTGGATGGACCCTCTCCTCTTTCTTTGGGGGAGAGACTTGGAAAATCTAACTGTCTCAGACACTCTATTTGAGAAGAGAGAACGCTTCGAATAGAGTGAGTGGTTTTTTCATTGTTTCTATAAGCAAAAGTTGCTGCCTCCGTGTTTTTAAAGAAGTCTTCAAACTCTTTATCCGATGAGCTGAGAAGGAAAGAGTAAAGTTTCTGAACATCCTTCTCTCCTTGAAAATTAAACTTTCTGAGAGCTGTCTTTAAAACAGCCCGGCTTGCATTATCCCAAAAAGGATCTTTTGAATTATCCTTCGATTGAACGAAGGATTCAGCCAACACATCGTAATGAGAATCCAGATGGCAGTCTACCCAAGGATGCCAATGAGGAGAACGGATGTCTAAGGGATTCAAAATGATGTCTGTTTTTTTATTATAATAGCGAGAAACATAATTCCCTGTAATATCCATGATAAGGGCTCGATCTCCTCTGTGGCGAAGTTGAGGTAAGATCATGTGAAAAGTGTTTGTTTTGCCTGATCCAGTTGTTCCCGTAATGAGAGTGTGGGATGTCTCCTGGTCTTTAAGAAGGGGAAAATATCCAACTTTTAGATCAGAAGCCTCTTTCCTTCGTTTGATTATTCTTGCAAGCCTTTTAGGAGATTCGAGCGTATTTCCTCGTTGATGTTGATTTCGCTTCTGCGCAAGCCCAAAGAAAAACCAAAACCCCATAATGATAAAAAAAGCTCCCCCTGCAAATTTGAGACTTTGAATGGCTATTTCCTCAAGAGCTTTTTCCATGGTTTGTGTGGTTCTTTTCAGATGCGGGTCTTTGAGAATACTCAAGCAACTTCGCTGATAAGATTTTCCTTTTGGAGGTGTATACGCTTGAGAAAGTGTCTTATGTTTTTCCTCAGGGACAGTTGCCAGCATGAATTGCGCCCAATAAGTCTCTCGTAGGGTTTGCCATCCATAGACAGGAAGTTCATAGCTCTTCCAGATAAAGTTTCCTGCCCCAAGAACAAGAGCTACAATGAGTCCTACAATGAAGATTTGCTTCAACATCCGCAGTTGATGGATGTGAACTTGACCCCCTTGTGTCATCGTTTTAAAAAAAGCCATAGCCTATCTCCTTAAGGAAGTGAAGAATCAGTGGGAAGGGGAAGAGGATCGACAAGAACGCTTTTGGCAGCATTTTTGAGGGTTGTTCCTACTAAGCTTTTATTGTTGGCCTCCTCTACAGCCTTTTGAAGGGGTTCTTCCTTTTGATCTATCTCTTTTTTTCCCGCCTCGATTTTTGTTGTTACGGTAGAGAATAAATCCTTCATGTCTTCCTGAGCATTTATGAGGGGGGACGATGCTTGGTCTTGTCCTTTGTAACGTTCTGACGTTTTTGGGTTTTCTTTTCGCTGTGCCGGAGAAGAACCTTCAGGAGAAGGAGGAGAAAATGACGCATTTTTATGCGCAGGCTTTTCTATCGACTGTTGGGCATGAGGAGAAGGTGCATCTTTAGCCTGCTCTCCTGCTTGAACGAGTTTGTTAGAACCAAGTCCCACTGCATTTCCTTGAGCCATAAGAGCTTGCGTATGATGCTGATGTTGAGCCTTTGGGTTAGAACTTGCTTGAATCTTCTGAGCCTCTCCTTCATAGCGATGAGTGAGATTTTCTTGCTCTTGGGTTGTATTGATAGATTGAATAGAGTACTGCGGATTTTCTTGTTGAAACCGTTGAAGATAAACATCTCGTTCTTCTCCTCCCTTTTCAAAGATTCTGCGGGCTCTTTCATAGCCTATTTGTTCTGACCCTAAAGTTGATCCTACAGATCTGGATCCTGAGGATCTTGATCCTAAGGATCCTGAAGTTCCGTTAGGTGCCTCATTGAGGGGCTGGTGAGCAATAAATTTCAACACATCTTGATCGAGCACTTTGTTAATAATAAAGCTCTTGCCTTGACTTGAATGCATCTCTTTTGAAAGAGTATTAACATGGCTTTGAGCAACAGAGGCTTCTTCTCGAAGACTTTTTGCATGATTCAGGCTAGCAAAAGCTCCCTTCCCTAATTCAACGCCCTCCGTATCGTGTTTTCCCTTGGCATAGGACTGTGCAGCAGATATCAATTTTTCTATATTTTCTGAATATCCTGTTTGGCGTGCAACATCTGTTGCAGCGTCAATGTTTTTTTGACGCGTAGACGTATTTGAGCCACGTACACTCGCCCCAAAGCCGAACTGGGGTAGCCCTAAACTCACCCCAGCCGCAGCTTCAACAGCTTGTGTCTCATTCATGCCTGTGTTTTGTCGTATATTACTGATAAAGTTCTTAAAGTTCTGAAGGCTCTGAGCTTCTGAAACACTCACTGTTTTATGAAAATCTTCCCCAGAGAAGATGTCTTTCCCCACCCGTGACATAAAGTTTGTCGATTCCTGAAGTGAAGCTTCTGTTGCTTCACTGGCCACCACATTCTTTGTATCAGCCACAATCTTGGCCTCATTGAGACTGGTTTGCTGAGCATAACTTGTGTTTTCTGTACCCATAATCTGCACACTGAGGCGAGAGAGAGCTTGATCTTGAAAAGATTGCGTTCCATCCGCAAAGGTAGATTGCTCAATGCCTGAGGTATTCAAAGCTTTAAATTGAGAAGCTGTATAAGACGGGCTTGTGTTATGTTGAAAGGCTGTGGTGTTTTGATAGGCTTGAGTGCCCATACTGACATTTCCTAAGCTGATATTGCCCGATACGGTTTCTGCGGCAGCTCCACTGGCAGCACTCTGCATGGCAGAGCCTAAATGTTGAGCAAGGCCTACAAAAGCTCCTGCTCCTTGTTTAAGGATGCCATAAGAAATAAAAGGGATACTAACGGAAAGCCAAGCTGCCAGGCTTAGCATATCTGCATTAACATTGATAATAGCTGAAGAGTTTAAGAGAGTCAGTCCTCCTTGCGCACCACGACTCAATGTTTCAGCCTGTCCATAGAGGGTCATAATCAGATTTAAAACCGC
>JAIEOZ010000224.1 GCA_019750035.1 Alphaproteobacteria bacterium
TCGCGTAGGGTTCCTAAATTCCGGGATGACAGGAGGAGAGAGTTATTGAGAGAAGCGCATTTATTTTCCCCGGACACCAGTGCGCGAAGGCGGCGATGATACCTAGGTGAGTTTTATTTGAATCTCACTCATAAAATAGTTCTCTTTCCCTGCTCTTAAAATTTATTCACGGTGTCTAGCCAAACTTTATGTATCTGAAATTTTACCCGCTTTTTGCTTTTGCGGACAGCTATATTGAGTAGAAAAAGAAGAAGAAACACCAACGAAAGCAGTGGCATTCGCAACAGATGGATTTTTTTCCGCCCAAGCAATAAATAAATCAACAATTTCCTTGTTTGAAATATCTTCAGGAAAGCAGATGTTAACAAACTCATGTTCAATATCAACGATATTTCGATAAAATTGCGCCGCATTTGCCGCACTGATAATAAATCCATAGCAAAAATTCTGTGCTGCTGGTGAAGAATCTTTACATGTCTTTAATAGCTCCTGATTGGTTATACTTTTAGCCAACAAGGGAGTGATGACAAGACAATTTATCAAAAGAAATAAAAATTTTTTCATGAAAACTCTCTATCGTTTCGATACTTTTTAGTTGACTTATTTAACGAGGAAGACAAACTAGGATAAACCCTCTTCTATTAATAAACCTTCCTCATTAAGGTATAGAAAAACCAGTAAAAAGAGAAGGGCAAAATGAAGGTAGACAAGACTTTGAACTTTTCTTTTCATAAAGGATGATTGATGACAGCTTTTGCCTCACAAAAGTATGAGAAAGTTGTAACCTGCGATGAGGATTCTTCAAATTGCCTCCGGCAGGCGACAAAACCTATCAGTCTTAGGGATTGGGCTATTGCTAAATCAACAGTTGAACAACTTTTTTATGTTCGCGAGACGATTTTGAAAGGGGGAGCAGGACTTGCCGCTCCACAAATTGGTATAAGTCAACCCATTTTTATTTATACGCCAGATCGAACAACAGAAAGCTTAAGAGTCGTCATTAATCCTTCTTTTGAACCCATTGGTCATTCGATGATTGAAGGATCCGAAGCCTGCTTTTCTGTTCCCCTGCGTTGTACAAAATTAAAACGATGGGAAACCATCAAAGTTAAATACCAAAATCTTGACGGAGAGCTCATTGAACAAATCATTGATGGTTTTGAAGCCAAGGTTTTTCAACATGAAATGGACCACCTGAAGGGGCACCTAACCATTGATCATGATGATGTAGATATCTTAATCTTTACGGATCCAAAAGAGTTTCAAGAACACATGCAACAAGTCCATCTAGAAGATGCGAAACGGTATCGGGAGAGATGTTTTTAGGAAGTCAGCTTTCGGCGACAGAAGCTTAATTCCCCCTTCTTAACATATCGAATAAGGAACATGACGTAAACTCATTATGGAGACCTAAAGGGACCGGAGGGATTTGGAAAAATTCAATTTTTTTTCTTTCATATTTTTGTTTTGATAAGTTATAATTAAGTGTGTTGTGTGTGTGTGTGAAATCTGTCTTAATGGACTACAGTCTCATAAGATTTTAATTTAATAAGCAGGGAGTGCAAATGACATTGACAGGTAAAGTATACCCCAATCTATTTAATCAAATTCAATCGATTAATCCTTTTAAAAAAAGTCTTCTTGCTTTCATATTTTTTTGTATCGTTTTTCATTCCCCTTTCAACACCATAGCAATGGATCAAGAGGACGGCGAACACCAATCTCTTAAAAAAAGTTCACATCCTCAATATACGGGCTTTGTGAACAGCATCGACGATGATCAGGATGGTAAAGAAGATGATATTCAGATTGCACCCGAAGAGGAGGAGGAGTTTCAGGTTGGCAATGAGAACCACGTGGCCTTTACTTTGGCCTCCACTATTGAACCTAGGAGAGACGCTCTGAATGACTGTTTAGAGGAACTCCGAAAAAATAATAATCAATTGTCAAAAGTTCCCGCAGACAGGGGAAATGACATTTTATACACAAGCCTTCTTATTTTTAACCTTCCTAAACACTCAATTAACTCACCAAATTCAGAAGAGGATGATAGTAAATATTCAAATTCACTGCCAAAAGAACCGAGTTCTCTCTCATTTTTAAAAGAGTTCGATGAACGTTTTTTTAAGCCCCAGACATCAAAAGGCAAATGGGCTTTTAGGATTATAGTCCTTCCTCTAGAGCTTTATTTAGGCCTTCTAGCACCAGGGGCAGTCAACGCTTTAAATTGGTATTTGAGTGAATCTTTAGTTTGGTTTATCGAGCCCGCAGGACCCTTATCTAAAGTTATTACATATAGCTCTGATTTAATCTTACTCCCCACTTGCTTGATGCAATTATACCAACTTACAGAACATGTCGGAGATTGGTTTTTTCGACACCAGGGGCTCATTCAAAATGATGATAAATCAAGCGATGAGCTTGATGAGAGTCTTCAACCCCATATCCATCGACTAGGATGGAACATTGAAAGAGGGGAGAATGCCGCCTATTGTCAGTCTATCCATCTTCCTACTGCTCCCTTTTACTTGGGTTTATCGATCACTGATGCTGCAATTTGTGCTTTGCCTTTCATTCTGCAATTCGCTGATGCTGAATCAACGTATTTCAATACCTATTATAAACTGGCAGTGCTTCCTTTAGGGGCTTTTTTTGTGATCAAAACCGCTACTGAAGATCTTAACTATCTTCGCCAACGTGAATATAAGCGAAAATCCACAGAGGACAGTCTCGTTCATAATAAAGTCCGAGTTTTAGAGAGTCGTTTAAAGACTTTAAGCCGCGCTGTTAATTCTCCTAAAAGTAAGGAGCTTGTTATCAGGCTATATGAGCTCATGCAAAGTGGGTTGAAAAATTCTGACCTTAATACGAATGAATATATTTCAGCTTTAAGTCTCCTTTTCGTAAAATCTGCAAGAATAGGATTCATGATGGAGTCAATGGACGGTGATCATTCAAGACAGCAACTCTCAAATTTGACCACGGAGATCCATAAACTTCCCCCTGTAACACCCATGCGGAATTTTATTCAAAGTTTTGCAGTCTATACAAAAGGTCTAGCCGCTTTGGGCGAACTCACTGTCTATGCTTGGGGCATAGAACAATTAGCGCTTGCTTGTGGCCTTGATCCAACCGAGGCAGCTACCATAAGTTTTATTGGAGCAGCTATACGGACAACATTTAGTGCTTTTCCCCAGTCAAACATTCAAGAACAAGCATTTTTAGGGTGGCGAAGCTTGTTCTCTCGACAGATGGATTTTTGGCCCTTGAGATGGGCTACAAATACAGCTTCTGCTTTTTCTGCAAGCTTTCTCTCAATTGCTTTTCCTGGGATTATTGCCCAAATTTACGCCAATGAAGGCACGTCCGCATTTCCTAGAATTTTTGTAGGGTGTGTAGCTGCTTCAACAATTATCCCTCAGTGGACGACCTTCTACGAATTATTAAAAACGAATTTTGATACACTCGTGACAAAAATAGTAACGACTCTTCCTATCAAAACAACTGAACAAAAAAAGGCCTGGATAAACTTACATTTACAAAGGATGATGGATCTTTTGCCTAAACTTACTAATGATACAATAGATACCCTATATGACCTAACGCAAGAAGAGCATGATCAAGATCAACTTTAAAAGGTGCTCTCATAAATAAGAGACAAAAAACAAACTTCTCTCGTAATGAACTTTTTTGAACAAGCTCATGATTATGGTAATAAATGAGAATAAAAGAATTTTTGACAACGGATAAGAGCCCAACACCGTTTAGAGCGGGACAGACGTATCTGTGATTGCATAAAAACTCTACTTTTATCACAAATGAGGGGTGGACCCAACCCATGATTGCCAAAGTCTTAATACCCAGTTTTCATTCTAATTGGGTATAGAATAAGAATTTCTCTTAATATAATTTTAAATACTTTATGATATTTTTACATATAATGGCTTTTAATATAGATAAATTAAGTTTCAATGAAGAGAAAAAGGGAGGGCTTTATGAATGTAATAAACACCCTGATGGTAAGTTGCCTGCTGCTCATCAGCTCAATGGAACTAGCTCAAGCTAAAGTCGAGCACAATACTCACGTAAATTACCATACGATTCAAACATCAGCTGAATTTCAAAACCTTTTTTCACATAAGTGTGATCGTACGGATCCACGCTGTCGATAAAACCTCGGTTTTCTTTTTGGATAGATGGTGTATGATTCCTAAAAAATAATAAAAAGTAAAGAGGCACCTATTGAATAACCCGCAG
>JAIEOZ010000184.1 GCA_019750035.1 Alphaproteobacteria bacterium
ACATAGGTTTTTCAATAATGCGGCCTGGAAGATTTAAACGTTTAAACCCCTGCACATAGGCTCCATACTTTTCTTTAATAAGCTCTGATGTCCAGAGGATATTTTGATCCCACCACGCTTTTACGTGGGGGACTTCAAGCCATTTGAGAAGGAGCGGAAAATGGTGTTCTTGAAGAGGGATGAATGTAATGTGGTTCGTGTTCATTTCTTCCCTCAAGGATGTGATATGTACTATAATATCACTTTTGCAGAGTTTCGCTCAATGTTGCTATATGTCAAGAATCAAATAATGATGACATCAAGAGATGTGCCTCTCTGGCTTTATCCGCCACCTGCTGCGTTCTTATCCCTTTCCCATTCTTATTTTGGATGAAGCCACATCACAACTCAATTCAGTGACGGAAAGTTATATTCAAGATTCATTGTGGGCCCTCATGCAAGGAAAGACGACCATTGTCATTGCCCATCGTCTTTCAACCCTTCTTCATATGGACCGTATTCTTGTCTTTGATAAAGGCAAAATTGTTAAAGATGGCACGCACCAGGAACTTCTCGCCAAAGGGGGTCTTTATAAAACCCTGTGGGATGCCCAAGTCGGAGGATTTTTACCGGATGTAAGAAAGGAGAGAGAGTGATGACACTCCCCTTACAAGCTTTCGTTATTTGCCCCAATATGATGATCATCCGTAATCAAAAGATTTTGCTTTTAACGCGAATTATGGCTTAGATTGCTTCGCTTCGCTCGCAATGACAATAACTACTTGTTTTCAAATAAAATATAAGGTTAAATGTGTCACCCTTACGTTACTTTTTTAGCACGGAGATAAGTGATAACATCACAAAAACGATTAATAATATGGTCTTGAACGTCTTTAGTCATATAAGGATGGATGGGCAGACTAAGAACACAAGCGGCTAGAGCTTCACTCACCGGCAAAGTATCTGTTGCAGAGGGGTAATGATCATAAGCTTGTTGACGATGAAGAGGGAGAGGATAATGGATCACCGTCGGGATCCCTTCTTTTTGCAGTTCTTGCATAATCTCTTTCCGCTTTTCAGGGTCAACTTTTACCGTATATTGAGCCCAAGCGGACGTACAGTCTTTTTCAATAAAAGGAGTAATAGTAACGTCTTGAAGACCTGTTGTGTATCTGTCTGCCACTTGTTGTCGGAGGGAAAGCTCTTCCGGAAAAATAGTAAGCTTTTCTATAAGAATAGCGGCTTGCAAAGTATCACAGCGACCATTCATCCCAATACGGATGTTTTCATATTTATCATTACCTTGGCCATGGACACGAATGGATTGTAGGTGAGAAAGAAGTTCGACATCTTCAGTAAACACGGCTCCTCCATCCCCGTAACATCCGAGGGGTTTAGCAGGATAAAAGCTGGTTGTTGTCGATTCAGCTAGGGTTCCAACCTTTCGACCTTTGTAGGTACCCCCAAAGCTTTGAGCAGCATCTGCAATGATCCAAAGCCCATATTTCTTTGCAAGAGTATGCATCGCATCATAGTCGGCAGCTTGACCGTAAAGATCAACGGAAATAATGCCGCAGGGACGAAGATTTAATTCTTTGGCTTTTTGAATTCCTTTTTCAAGGTTTTCCGAATCAATATTAAACGTATTTGCGAGTACATCAATAAAGATAACAGTAGCTCCCATCCAGGCCACAACTTCAGCTGTGGCAGCAAAGGTAAAACTTGGAACAAAGACAGCGTCTCCAGGCCCCACGTTTTTAGCCATGAGAACGAGAGCAATGGCATCCGTTCCATTGGCACAAGACAACGTATGGCGGGCTCCACAAAAGGAGGATAACTGTGTTTCAAGCTCATAAACTTCAGGACCCATAATATAGGCTCCGTGATCTAAAACACGCATTATGGCGGCTTCAAGCTGGGGACGGATGCGCTTTTGTTGTGAGACAAGATCAATGAAGGGGATCATGAGTTTTTCTTTCTTGTAAAAGGTGTTCAGCTTTTTCAAGGATTTCTGTAACCCGCAGACCCTCAAGACCTGATGTGAGGGGGGTCTGACTTGTTTGAATGCAGGTTAAAAAATGAAAGCATTCGTTCTTAAGAGGCTCAGCTTCAGGAAGAGGAATAAACTGGCTTTTAAAATCGTCATTTGCATGAGGTTGACCATTTCGCCAGGTAAAACACCCCTTTGAAATGTGAAGTTTTTCGGCCCAAGGTTTACAATCATCAAAGACAGCAATGCCACTTTCTCCCACGACAACCAGTTTTTGTTCCTTAAAAGGAGAAAGCCAAGATGTATGAATATGAGCCGTTAGACCGTCAGAAAATGTTAGCGTAAGGAGAGCGCTGGCTGGTTTTTGGGGGCCTAAAAAAGTTTGTGCCGTTGCGGTCATGCTTTTTGGCATGTCTTGTGTGAGAGCGAGAATTAATGAAATATCGTGACTTGCTAGATCCCATAAGACGTTTTCCTGATTGCGAAAGCGTCCAAGGGCTAAGCGATTGGCATAGATGTGTTTTAAAGGGCCCAATTCTGGAAGCCTCTCTTGCAGGGCAATGAATGCGGGATGGTAATGAAGAATATGGCCCACCATAAGAAGGCGATTGTGTGTCTTCGCAAGAGAGCAAAGCTTTTGAGCATCTTTTACGGAAAGAGTCATTGGCTTTTCGATATAAACATGTTTCCCGGCCTTAAGAGCTTGTTCGGCATGGCGAGCATGTAAAGGAGCAAAAGACGAAATGACGATAGCATCAAGGGAAGAATGCGAAAAAACCTCTTCTTCTGAGATGGCAGGGAGTCCATATTGAGTAGCAAGCATTTTGGCTTTAAAGGGATCATTATCACAGATAGCTGCAAGGGCACCAAGTTCTGCAAAATTTCGAACTAAATTCTTGCCCCAGGCTCCACAGCCAATAACTGCAACACGAGGAAGGGAAAGGTCTATTTTTAAACAATTCATCATGAGCATGACTTTAGAAAAAAGTGAAGAAAGGGTCAATAAAAAGAAATGTTTTTTATTTCACGAAATATGACAAAAGGTTTAATTTAAATTTCACTCTCCTCTCTACGTTCTATCCAGTTTTCGTGAGGACAAACAAGGGGAGAAAAAATCCTTCTTACCAAAATTGGATAGACCCTCCGTTTTTGTTTAAGTTTTTTTTATATTTTTCAACTGCGATAAAATGATTCCTGTTCCCAAAGAAATAAGTAATATTTTGATAACATTGCTTTTTATTGCTGCATCTATATCTATACATTTAACAATATCTTGCGCATTTCGTAAGATGTCCTCTTGAGGGCGAGCTTTCTTTTTTTTGTTTAGGTAGAGTAAGAGACTTCCACCGATGATGAGGAGAGCGCTGACACTCGCTCCGCTTTCAATATAACCGATGAAGGGAACAAGAGCCTCAAAAAGAAAAAATAATCCTATTCCTCCTCCTGATATTATGAGCATGCTGGCAAAAAGCTTCTGAATCCCGGATGATATTAAGTTCTGAGGTTTGAGAAAGAGATTCAGAAAAATGATGAGCAATTTTGTCATTTTCCAGGCCTACAGAGTGTTCCAATAAGAAAACCGATGCCTAGAGCACAAGTTGTTGTCAGAAGGGGGTGTTGTTTAATATACCCCTCAAGTTTATCCATATGCTCACATCCAAAATCAGTAATTTCAGTCTTGGTCTGTAGAATTTTCTCCATCGTAAAAGAATTTAAAAGATCACGAAAGTTTGCTTGAAGCGTATCAAAAGCTTTTGTAAGGGAATTCTGAAGTTCTTCATAATTTTCTTCTGAAGAAAATTTTAGTTTTTTAAGAAGCTCTTCACCTTTTTTAAGGGCTTCCTTGAGCCCATGACTTTCAGATAATAAATGATCTCTGTCTGCAGATTGGTAATTAGCAAGCAGCTTCTCAAGTTGGGAAACTTTATGTTTATAGTTTTTCAGATTTTCTTCGATGGCATTAATATAATTTTCTTTATCTGTCATGTGGCCTCTCTTTAAATTCTACATAGTTATCTAAAAGTAAGATTTTTGTCTTAATAAAAGATTAATGTTTACAAATTGAGAGTCCATTTTGGAGGTACTGAACAATACCTCCATCGGTATCTTTAGATTAAGAGACAATAAAAAACCCCGCTAATAGCGGGGTTTCTTTGAACCATACCATAAAATGGTACTATTTTGCAGGCTCTGGTGCTTCCGGCGATACTGGCGCAGGTGCAGGAGGAGGTGGTGGTACTGGCGCAGGTGCAGGAGGTGGTGGTGGAGGCACTGGCGCAGGCGCTGAT
>JAIEOZ010000081.1 GCA_019750035.1 Alphaproteobacteria bacterium
TTTTTAAGACCGCTTTTGTCTTATTCTGGTTACTGATTTTTGGCCTTGATAGAATAAGAGCTCTTGTTTTACTTTACGAGGCCACCCATTCTTTTCAATGAATTAAAGGGCCTTATCTGATGCAGAAAGTAAAAAACAAAAGCATGGGAAGATGCAAAAAAGAAGTACCACCTTTCAGAGGTAACCGTTCAAATGGCTAAAAAGTTGGGTTTAAATCCAAGTAAGTTAGGAAAAATCGCCAATCATAGGCAAGAACCCTGGAAAGAACCTCTCCTAAACTTTATCCGCACTTTATACGAGAAGAGATTTAAGTGACCGAGGTTGCTATAGAAAATAAGAATTTGTTCGCTCCCTTAAGCCTTTCTCTTTCTCCAGCAGGCCATCTTTATCTTTACTGTGATTCTGAGAATGAAGAAACCGTTCCTTTGAGCGTTGCCGATAAAATAAAAGGTTCTTTTGCAAGCGGGAGTGCCATTGGACTGTTACGTTTAGGAGTTACAGATTTTGAGGTGATTCTCCCATCAAGTCTTGCCTATTGGCAGATATTTTCTAAACTATTTGTGACCGAGGTCAGTAAGCTTTCGGGATTAGAAAAATTCTCCTCTGAAGACGTTTTGCAGCTCTTACCCCCTTTAAGCGACTTTGAATCCCACTTAGAACGCGCTCCTTTTATGCGTGGAGGAGAGTATTTAAACTCTGAAATTATGATTGGGCTTTGGCGTGATCTTTCTCAAGCCTTTTTAGAAGAAGTCTCTTCCTTTGAAGGGGATAGCGTACAAAATTATCTTATGACCTATAACCCTGCTTGGAATAAAGTAGGGCGTGTCTGTTTTCATCTTGCAGAAAATAAAGCAAATTTAACTCATCCCTTTGCTTTTTTAGCTACCTATACAACCCGTCTCTCGAATACAGAGAATGATCAACTGAAGCATCACGATGTAAAACATTTACCCTTGGAACGCGCCTTGAAAGAATATTCAGGAGAGCAAAAACGCTCCCATCTTCTTTCATTACTTCTCCCTATACAAAAATCTGCTGAGAAAAGCTCGTTTGTTAAGCAACTGGTGGATACAGGGTCCATCTATAAGCCTCTCGCTTGGACTGCCCGTGAGGCCCACCAATTTCTTAAAGATATTCCTTTGATTGAAGAAGCAGGGGTGGTGGTGAAGATTCCTAATTGGTGGAATCCTAAACGACCCCCACGGCCTCAAGTCACCGTTGCGGTTGGTAACGTGAGTGGGAGCACTGTGGGGCTCGACGCTATGCTAGACTTTAACATGGGGTTTGCCCTTCCGGATGGTGAGGAACTCACCTTAAAGGAGTTAGAAGCTCTCATCCAAACCCAAGGCCAACTGGTACAAATTAAAGGCCAATGGGTGGAAGTTGATAATGATAAGCTCAACCAAGTCCTTTCCCATTGGAGACAGGTGGAAAAACAAGTCAAAAGAGAAGGTCTTTCTTTTACAGAAGGTCTTCGTCTTTTAGCGGGAGCTTTTGAGCCACAAATAACAGAAGCCTCTCTTGAAGACGTGGCTGAATGGTCAAAAGTGATTGAAGGTCCATGGTTGAATGAGACCCTCTCTAAACTTCGTCATCCAGAACAATCAGAGGTTCAAAATTTACACGTCATTTTACGAGAACACCTCCTCGCAGATCTACGCCCCTATCAACAAGCCGGCGTACAGTGGCTATGGTGGCTTTATAGCCTTCGTTTAGGGGGATGCCTTGCAGATGATATGGGGCTTGGAAAAACCGTTCAGATTTTAGCCTTACTCTTGCTTGTGAAACATCTTTCTGCTGGAGACAAAAGACAACCAAGCCTCTTGATCCTTCCTGCTTCTCTTTTAGGAAACTGGCAGGCTGAAATCAGCAAATTTACGCCTGACCTTAACATATGGATTGCACACAGCTCTGCTTTAAATGCTGAGGTTATAAAAATAACAGATTTTCCTGACTTATCAAACACAGAACTTGTGATAACAACTTACGCTTATGCCCATCGTCTTCCGTGGTTAAGTCAAGTCTCTTGGAATATTGTTGTTCTTGATGAAGCGCAGAGCATCAAAAATCCAACTGCAAAACAAACACAAGCCATTAAGAAACTGAAAAGCCAAGTTCGGTTTGCTTTGACAGGAACACCTGTTGAAAATCGTCTCTTGGATCTATGGTCATTATTTGATTTTGTAGCTCCTGGGCTTTTAGGATCGAGTCGTGTGTTTTCTGACTATGGAAAACAAACGCTTAAGCGTTCAGAAGAAAAAGGAGAGGATGGTGCAGGACGCTTCTATGCAGCTGTTCGTCACCTTGTCAGTCCTTATATTTTAAGACGCCTTAAGAGTGACAAACAGATCATTGCGGATCTACCCGATAAGACAGAGGTAAAGGCTTATTGCGCCCTTACAAAGCAGCAGATAGCCCTTTATCAGCATGCCCTTAATGAACTCTCAAACCAACTTAAACAAGATATGGATGGAATTCAACGTCGGGGTCTTGTGTTGTCCTATCTCACACGCTTTAAACAAATTTGTAATCATCCGAGCCAATGGTTAGGGCATGGTCAGTATGAAGAAAAAGAGAGCGGTAAATTTATCCGCCTTAAGGAAATTTGTAAGTCCATCAAAGAAAAACAAGAAAAAGTTCTTGTGTTTACCCAGTTTCGTGAAATTATTCCTGCATTGAATGAATTTCTCTCAGGCTTATTTGGACAGAAAGGTCTCGTCCTTCATGGACAAATAGCGGTCAAGGAACGATCTAAATTGGTGGAAGCTTTCCAGCAAGAGCAAGGGTTCCCTTTTTTCATTTTATCTTTAAAAGCAGGAGGAACGGGGCTTAATCTGACCAATGCAGCCCATGTAATTCACTTTGATCGATGGTGGAATCCCGCTGTAGAAAATCAAGCGACAGATCGTGCCTATCGTATCGGCCAAAAAAAGAATGTACTCGTTCATAAGTTTATCTGCCAAGGAACGATTGAAGAAAAGATTGATGATCTCCTCAGCTCAAAGAAAGATCTTTCAGATGAGTTGTTAACACCAGAAAAAGAGACAAATTTAACAGAATTAAGTAATGAGGATCTCCTCAATATTGTAACGCTTGACATTCACCGTGTTCTTGGAGAAAGCTAATGATGGTCTCTTTAAAGGAGGTAAAATAATCATCATGAGCTGGGGATACCCTCCATACGTATCTGTTGCGGAGAGAAGGAAAAAAGCTGCTAAAAAAGTGGCTTCCCTCATCAAAAAAGGACACTACGTTAAACCCGTCGTTATAGAAGGACGCACTATTGCAAAAACCTTCTGGGGCAAGGCCTGGTGTAAACACCTTGAATCTTACAGTGATTATGAGAATCGATTGCCACGAGGTCGCACATACGTTCGAAATGGTTCTGTCATTGATCTCAAACTCAATGCTGGGGAGATCAGAGCCTTAGTCAGCGGCTCATCAATTTATACGGTTATTATTGAGATTGACCCTGTTTCTACACAAAAGTGGGAGATCCTTGTGAATGAGTGCGCGGGTAAAATTGATTCTTTAATTGAGCTCTTGCAGGGGAAGTTTTCTAAAGGTGTGATGGAAATTATTACCCATCAAGAGAGAGGACTTTTCCCAGATTTTGAAGACATAAAACTCGATTGCTCTTGCTATGACTACGCAGATATGTGTAAACACGTCGCCGCCGCTCTTTATGGTGTAGGCGCACACCTTGATGAGCACCCTGAAGATCTGTTTACTTTGCGAGATGTAAACCATACCGATCTTATTGCGAAGGCAAGCTCATCAAGCTTATCAAAAGAACCTTCTGACCAAGATACAAGATTGACAGGGGATCTGTCTTCTCTCTTTGGAATTGATATTGAAGGGGAACCTCCCTCCATTATTTACCTCGACAGCAAGGTAAAAAAAGAACCCTCAAGAAAAAAGAACCTTATTCAACCTAAAAAGATCTCCTCAAAGAAAGCTAAGATTCTTATCAAAAAATAGAAGTGACATAACGGAAATATCACAAAATATGTAAATGCACGTTTTGTGATAAGTTTTGTATGTTAAAGTTATGTCACGTTATGTACAATTGTCTCTAATGTGATAAGGGAATAACATATGACCAATACTAGCCATGTATTCGTGGGAAGAAAAGATGAACTTGAGCGACTAAACTCCCTTCTTGGAAAAAAATCCGCAAGCTTGGTTGTTGTGAAAGGAAGACGACGTATCGGCAAGAGTCGTTTAGTGGAAGAATTTGCTAAGGGAAAACGTTTTTTAGTTTTTTCAGGAATT
>JAIEOZ010000147.1 GCA_019750035.1 Alphaproteobacteria bacterium
TGAGGCCTCTGACCAAGGCGCGCTCCTTTATGAGAGTATGGGATTTAAGGAGCTCTATCGTAACGAAATTTATGGGAGAAGTTGAGTGTATCTTGTGTCAAGAGGGGAGAAGTAATAAATTACTTGAATTTTTTTTAAATTAGCCTAAACTAAGTTTAGCTAACAATGGAGTTGCTATGCGTATTTCTAACATTCATGATGCTAAATCCCATCTCTCTCATCTCATAAAATTGGTTTGTGAAGGAGAAGAAGTTATTATCTGTAAGGCTGGAAAACCCATGGTAAAACTCATTCGTTACCAACAAGAAGGTGAAAAGCGCCAACCTGGGGTATGGCGTGGAAAAGTTGAGATTTCTGATGATTTTGATGAAAGTTCGCCTGAAATTGAGGTTTTGTTTGGAAGAGAGAATCATTGAGCTATCTCCTCGATACGCATATTCTTTTATGGTGGCTTGCTGATGATTCAGCATTGTCTTCAAAAGTACGTTCACTTATTAGTGATGAGGAAAATCTGATTTTCGTTAGTGCTGCTAGTATTTGGGAGATTGTTATTAAAAAGTCTCTTGGTAAATTAAAGGTACCTGACAATTTAGGTGAAGTTCTTAAAGTAAGTCATTTTAAAAATCTACCAATGACATTGGAGCACGTTTTAGAGATTGGACATTTGCCCCACCATCATAATGATCCTTTTGATCGTATGTTAGTTGCGCAAGCAAATTGTAGTCGCTTAACAATTATAACAGCGGATAAAAAGCTATTGCTATATAATGTATTAAGTATGAAGGCGTAAGAAAATAAATTATTGAGCCCGCTAAATTATCAAAAACTTCTTCCCTAACACATCTCCTTAATTCTAGAGTATTATTGATAAAATGAAAGGATAAGGAATGCGGTTTAAATTTCTATTTCTCAGTCTCATCCTCTTTCTTCCCACTCCCCTTCTTGCAACAGGAGGGGCGCTGCCAGGTCATACGTTGAGTTTAGGATGGACCCTGCCCTTTATCGGCATGCTTTTCTCCTTAGCCCTTATGCCGCTGTTTGCGATTCATTTTTGGGAGGATCATTACGGGAAGATAGCTCTAGGGTGGTCACTCTTGACAATCATCTCTCTCATAAGTGTGTTTGGCCCCTTCCTCTCACAGACCGTTATTTTAGAAACCTTTTTTCATCATTATTTGCCTTTTGTGATTATGATCGGAGCCCTTTATACAATTGCAGGGGGGATTAGGATTGAGGTAGAGTCTCACGCCACGCCGTTGATGAATACTAGTCTTTTGGCCATAGGGACTTTTTTGGCTGGATGGATTGGGACGACAGGCGCCTCCATGCTTTTGATACGTCCTTTGCTTCATATGAATCGAGATCGGCAAAGCCGGGTTCATCATATTATTTTTTTTATCTTTCTGGTCGCAAATATTGGGGGGGCGTTAACGCCACTTGGAGATCCTCCTCTCTTTATCGGGTTTTTAAATGGCGTGAGTTTTTTTTGGCCAATTGAAAATTTAATTGTGGGAATGATAGCTGTGACCCTTCCCCTTCTTCTGTTTTTTTATGGGCTTGATACTTTTTTTGTCAGACGGGAAGGGGGGGTATTGAAGAACTTGCGGCCGCATATTCGGATTAATGGAGCATTGAATAGCCTTCTTTTTTTGGGGGTTATTGGGCTTGTTCTCGCCAGTGGGATTTGGAAGCCGGGTATTGACATCCATATTGGGGGAGTATCCCTTGAGGTTCAAAACATAGGACGGGATGGGGGGCTTGTGTTTTTAGCCCTCATTTCATTTTTTTTCACGCCCTCCCTTATTCATAAGGCGAACCATTTTTCATGGGAGCCTTTGAAAGAAGTGATAAAGTTATTTTTTGGAATTTTTATGACCGTGATTCCGGTAATCGCGATTTTAGATGCAGGACTTCAAGGAGCGATGGCGCCTTTGATCTCTCTTGTGGATGTACAAGGTGTTCCACAAAATGTGATGTATTTTTGGTTATCCGGTGGACTTTCCTCTTTTTTAGATAATGCTCCGACTTATCTTGTGTTTTTTCATATGGCAGGGGGAGATGCAGGGGTTCTCATGTCTTCTTTGGGACGTACCTTGGAAGCGATTTCATTAGGAGCCGTTTTTATGGGTGCCATGACATATATTGGAAATGCTCCTAATTTCATGGTGAAAGCCATAGCGGAAAGCCAAAAAATTCAAATGCCTAGTTTTTTTGGGTATATGCTTTGGTCGTTTGGCATTCTCTTGCCGTTTTTCATTCTTCTATCCTGGTGGCGATTTTAAGTACCGATTCTCTAATATTATTTTATACAAATATACTCATCGGACGTGAAGATGCCTTGTTTTTTTCCTCTGGTGTCATCCCCGCGGAAGCGGGGATTCAATGGAACTATCTGTAACAAAACAACTATTTTATGGATTCCCGCCTGCGTGGGAATGACACCCGTCGGATTGAAACAGGGTATCTTTAAGTTTAACAGGTATAGTATAAAATAAAAATATCTTCTCTCTCTTCATGGCATCTGCTGCTAAACACAAAAATACTGTCAGCTTAATTCATTTAATTGGTATAACTGTTTCCTTCTCTTTTATCAGATTTTGTTGTCAGTGGATAAATTTTGAGACAGTTCCAACTGTTTTCTTAAAAAACAGGTTCATTTTTTAAAAAATAATTTTAAAACAAAGAATTAGTTTGATCATTGAGTTTAGGGAAAGCCATTTTGTGCGTGTTTTCCTGTGGATAACATTGTGATCATTTTCATCCCAGATTATCCCATTGAATCCCATAATATCCCATGTTATACCATAAAAGAGGCGTCGGTTTTTGAGAAGGCGCTTTGACATTCATTAAGAGAGAAAATGATTTTATTTCTGTCCACATTTGTTAATAAGTTGGATAAAAAAGGACGTGTTTGTGTCCCCGCTTCCTTTCGTCTTGCCCTTTCAGAGCAGAATTTCCATGGCATTGTAGCCTTTCGTTCTTATAAGTTATTTGCCATAGAAGGGATGGGGATGGATCGCATGCAGCGCATGAGTGACAGCGTAGATCAATTAGATCTTTTCTCTGAAACTCAAGATGATTTAACAGCCACCATTTTTGCTGATGCACAAATGCTCGCGTTTGATGGAGATGGACGTATTATATTACCTCAATTCTTATTAGATCACGCTAAAATTCACGAGACAGTGGCTTTCGTAGGCCGAGGGGCAACCTTTCAAATTTGGAATCCAGAAGCTTTTGAAGAGCATCAACAGGCAGCGCGCCAAAGAGTTCAGGACAAGCAAGCAACTCTTAGATTAAGGACGGATCATGCATAAATCCGTGATGCTTCGAGAAGTTCTTGAAACGTTGATGCCGCGAGATAAAGAAACTTATATCGATGCAACCTTTGGCGTTGGTGGGTATTCTGAGGCATTTTTAAAACATGCAAACTGTTCAGTTGTGGCGTTGGATCGTGATCCTGAAGCACAAAAGAGTGCTCAAGCTCTTAAAGATAAGTATCCCAGCCGGTTTACTTTTTGTGAAGGCCGCTTTGGAGACATGAGTCAGCTCGTGCCTTCATTTGAATATGATGGGATTGTTTTCGATTTAGGGGTTTCTTCCCCTCAGTTGGATAAGGTTGAGCGAGGTTTTTCTTTCAAAGCTCAAGGTCCTTTGGATATGCGTATGGAAAGAAAAGGGTTAAGCGCTGCTGATGTTGTCAATACTTTTGAGGAAAAGGAAATCAGTCACATTTTGTGGGTCTATGGGGAGGAACGCCGTTCTCGTGCCCTGGCACGTGCTATCGTTCAACAGCGGCCTTTTGAAACAACAACTCAACTTGCTGATGTGGTTCGAGCCATTGTTGGGTTTGAAAGACCAGGCTTTGATCCAGCCACCCGTACGTTCCAAGCTCTTCGTCTTTATGTGAATGAGGAATTGGATGAGCTACAGCGAGGTCTTGAGGCTTCTGAAAAACTGCTCAAAGAAGGAGGAAGACTCGTTGTTGTGAGCTTTCATTCTCTTGAAGATCGAATTGTAAAAACATTTTTTAAAGAAAGAAGTGGTAAGATGCCACGGTCTTCACGCTACCTTCCCGAAAGTCCATCCTTGCAGTCAACTTTTCAACTTAAAAGTCGCAAAGCCTTACTCCCTCAAGAAGAAGAGATAAAAGACAATCCTCGTGCTCGGTCGGCTCGACTGAGGTGGGGCGTTCGCGTTCAGGGGAGTATTTAATGCAACGTTCGACCATTCTTTTTTTTCTCTTGTCTCTTCTCGTTGGATTTGTGCTTTTTAAGGT
>JAIEOZ010000182.1 GCA_019750035.1 Alphaproteobacteria bacterium
GATCATTCCTGAACTCAACAATTCTTATTGCCCCATAGAATGAGAAGAGATATAAAGTTGATGTTGCTTTTCAATAGAGGTTCCTGATGAATTTTAAAAGCATAGCTACACTTATGATAGGAAGTACTTTCCTTACGGCTTGTATGTCGGCCCAAGAGCACAAACAGGATGTTTCGGGAGGTCCTTCGACCTTTACCCTTGGAAAAGTACAATCCTCAGTTCATCAAGGAATGTCTCAAAATCAAGTTGTTGAAGCTCTTGGGTCTCCAAATATTGTCACGAATGATGAATTTGGGAACGAAACTTGGGTTTATGATAAAATCGCCACCGAAGGGGCTTACTCTAAGAGTGCTCTGGGCGGTGGTCTCATTTTATTTGGGGGGCAAAAAGACGCAGGCGCTTATGAAACAACGCAAAAAACTTTAACCGTAATGATTAAGTTTAATCGCCAAAAATGCATTTCCTCCATTGATTATCATCAAAGTAAATTCTAGGAAAAGCCTATGAATAAAATTATTTGCCTAGGGTTTATGTCTTTATTGGCGGCTTGCACATCTATGTCCCCTCCAAATTTAAAGACACAATTACAAGTCCGTGAGTTTCAAACACGCACCTTTGATACGGCGCATACAGATCAAGTCCTTTCTGCCGTTGTGGATGCTTTTCAAGATCAAGGTTTTATGGTTAAAAATGTTGTCCCCCAAGTCGGCCTGGTCTCTGCCTCTCGGGAAGTAGATGTGGAAGATACGGGTCAAATGCTCCTGCAGACTTTTGTCTTTGGGCACAATGCCGTGTGGGGAAAAAACGCTATCATCGAAGCCAATGCCAACATAAAAACACAAGGCAATAAAACTAAAGTCCGAGCCATATTCCAAGAAAAAGTCCTCAACAACCGAGGGGACATGGACACAGTTCATACCATTGAAGACCCTAAATTTTACCAAGACTTCTTTGAGAAAATTAGCAAGAGTATCTTTATTGAAAAACAGAGAATATAGGGCTGTCAGCAATGTTTGCGTAAGACCTAAGTAAAAACAGCCGTCTCTTATCGCTTTCCCTCTTGAGCCTTTTTTATGAATAGATTACTCCTTAAGAAAGCAAAGAGGTTTTTTATGGCACTGACGCAGACACAAGAGCAAGAAATTCAAGACAGTCAATCGCAGACAAATTCCACACGTCGCGACATATCCCCACGGCTTGAAGAGGTTCTTTATGAAGCCTTTCCCGTCCTTGATCATGGATTCGTGCGGGTTATTGATTATATGGGAACAGACAGTGCTATTGTTCAAGCTGCCCGTGTTTCCTACGGGAAAGGAACGAAAAAGAGTACTGAAGATCGAGGACTCATTCATTATCTTCTCCGTCACGCTCATACAACCCCTTTTGAGATGTGTGAAATTAAGTTTCATATTAAACTTCCTTTTTTTATCGCTCGCCAATGGCTTCGTCACCGAACGGCTAATGTGAATGAATACTCCGCCCGTTATTCTATTTTAGATAAAGAATTTTATATTCCTTCCGTTGAACATCTAGCGGCACAGTCCTCTACAAACAAACAAGGTCGAGGCCAGTTACTTTCCCCTGAGTATTCTCAATATGTCATTGACGTATTAAAAAATGATGCCGAACACGTCTATGCTCATTACGAAGACCTGCTTAATGAAGATGCGGAGGGGAATATCCGAAATCCACAAAAGGAAGGGCTTGCTCGAGAATTAGCCCGCACAAACCTTTCCTTAAATTTTTATACACAAATGTATTGGAAAATAGACCTTCACAATTTAATGCATTTTTTAACATTAAGAGGGGATGCTCACGCTCAGTATGAAATTCGAGCCTATGCAGACGTCATGCTCACCCTTTTAGAACGCTGGGTTCCTTTTACCTATGAAGCTTTTCTCCAATATAGAAAAGAAAGTGCTCGTTTTTCAAAGAACGGAGTACAAACTTTAAAAAGGCTTTTAAAAGGTGAACCGATTACCCAAGAAACCAGTGGCATGAGTAAAAGAGAATGGCAAGAATTTTCAGAACTACTTGATCTACCCTTGTAGATCTTCTATAAAAGACTTTCACTCACTGTCAAAAAAGCAGAAGTTAAATACTTCTGGGAGTAAGTTAGCTTATGACCTCAACCACGATTATACTCGCCCCACAGGATGCGGCTATTGTCTTAAAGCAAGATGGATCATTTGAAACATCACTCCCTCAAATCCATGGCGAGCATGTCCCTGACAATATCATGCTTGGCGCAGCTCTTGCTTTTGCCCTGCAAAATGAAAATCTGTGTACCCTCATTCGAGAGAATTTTGATCGCGAATGTGCCGCCCAAGCGTTACTAAGTAACTCTTAAAAAACTTAGGAAAATTTTCTACTTTTCCAACTACTTATCTCATCCATAGCCATTGATTATACATATATAAATATTTTTACAAAAATGAGAAAACTGTTGCAATAAAAGAACAACATTATTACACATTACAGAGAGTACATAAGTACTTAATAAGTGAATTTTTAAAAAAGGTTTTGATTATGAAAAAAATTTTAGCATTTTACTTGATTGCAACAACCATACTTGGCTCAGCAACCTTTGCTGGAAAAGATGAACTCCTTCAGGATCTCGATATGAAAGGACTAAAAATTGCACTTAAAGCCACAACTCATAACTACCAGGTTAATTGGAAGGAATCATTTGACTTTAATGATTCAGACGATGAGAAAAGATCAAACACTGTGCTGCATTTTTTAGATGCTGTTTTGGGTGAAAAAATAGAAGCTCGCATTAATCAAAAAAGTAAAGTCCTTGGAGGTCTTAAAAACCCAGAATATGTGAATCTAGAAAGAAAACATAATAAAGCTAGAGATAAACAAAATGCATTATCAGAGTCACAAAGCGCATGGTTTCTGTCTGAATATGAAGCGGCGCAAATCAATACGCAGGCACCGACAATAATAGTAGATAGTAGCCCACTTTGCAGTAGCTCACTCGCTGCGACGCGTGCTCCAGAAAGCTCAGAACTAGATAGCTCTGAGCTTGACAGTAGTGTTGCTCTAATAACGACTCGTGCTCCACAGAGCTTAGAAGGAACCAACCGTAATCTAGATGATCTAGAGGCATCAATTGAGCAACTCGATGAGAGAGAGCTAAGAATCGCACTTCAAGCCACAACTAATGGGTACATCGTTAATTGGAATGAATTTGATATGAGCAATCGCGAAGATGACGTAAAATCAGCCAAAGTTGAAATGTTTTTAGATAATATTTTAAGTAAAAGAATAGATTCTTACGCTCAAGAAAGAAGGAGTCTCTCGGAAGGTTCTAACGACCCGCAGTTTGAGTATCTAACCACAAAGATAAATAAAATTCAGGCAAAAAGAGATGCGCTATTAGAGTCTCGTAGTCAATGCTTTATGGAGCAGTATAACAAAACACAAGCTGCCCAACAAACCCCATCTGGAATAGACAGTAGCCTTGCTCTAGAAAGCTCCAACAAAATTGTCAGTAGTATCCTCGAAAGCTCAACATTTGTAGATAGCTTCCTAGATAGCTCAGATCAATAAATATAATAAAGTTATATTAGAAAATATTTTTTAAATCAATAAACGCTTCGCTACATGCGGGGCGTTTTTATTTTTATTCGGATTTACTGAGCGTTGAAGCTTCTTGCTAACAGTGAAGCTTCTGCCATTTGATATCTTAAAATCTGGTCGTCTTTATGAACCAAGACTGCATGACCTAGCTTAGATTTCATGGAAGGTATAACATCCACTCCTTTGTCATAGACTATTATTTCCTTCACATGAGAATTGTCTCGTAGAATTTCCAATTCCCTTGAGTTATAGAAAAAGATAAGTCCTGCTGCTAAATATTTTGTTCTTTGAAGCAAAAGCGGTTGGCCAGAGAAAAGTCTTAAGATATTGTCATAAAGATCAATTCCTGACGCTTGACATATAAGATTTGAAACGGCGCTTTCTACAAAACTCATTGAAATATCCATCAATAAAGGCCCCTGTTCTGAAAGCCTAACGTCCATATGAAAAGGCCCATCGTTTAAATGAAGAGCCGTGACGGCTTTTTTAAGATAAGATTCAATCGTTTTAACAAGAGAAGGATCATCCTCTGAACACACAATGGCTCCTATTTCTAAAAAATTCTGTTCAAACAACATAATTTTTTCTATAATACTAGCAATGGAGAGGACGTTATTTTGTATAAACACCTGAACACTATAGTCTATTTCTAGTTTTTTCAATACATCCTCGAAAGCTTCTCTTGTTTCTACTTTCCGAGAA
>JAIEOZ010000108.1 GCA_019750035.1 Alphaproteobacteria bacterium
TCACCCTTTCTCATCTCATCTTGTCTCTTTAACTCAATTTTATTATAAGGAAAGAGGGTTAATATTTCTCTAGGGAAAAGTTGAAAAAGCGTTTATAATTGGTTATTACTTTAGAATAATGATTTTATCTGAGAAAATATTTTTTTCCCTTGAAGGAAAGTGGACTTTAAACCGTTCAACAAATGGGTTTGGAGACATGACAGGATTGGCCACTTTCACCTGGCTTTCTAAGCATAACTCTACTTTTTTGTATCGCGAAGACGGAGTTTTTACAACATTCCATCAAGAAAAATTATTATTTTATAAAGAATATATCTATTGTCTAAATAAAGGAGTCATTGAAGTTTATTTTACCCCACTTCAAAAAAAACAAAATCTTCTTCACACTCTTACTTTTTCACAAAATCCTGATGAATGTTCAGCGATAGGAACTCATCAGTGTGGACATGATTTCTATAAGGCTATCTATACCTTTGTAGATATGAACACGTTTACGCTTCGCTATAATATTCAGGGGCCCCAAAAAAAGTTAATTATTAAGACCCATTTTACACGCCAAAAAAGGTAGAGACTCAAAGCCAAGAGCGCATTTATGTTATTGTACACTGCTAGAAGTAATAAAACTTAAAATCAATTTTACCCTTGATTTATTCCACGGTAATAGGCTTTGATACGGGGAGAAAAAGATAGTGAAGTCCATCGTTTTTCTTATCTCTTGTTTTTGTAAAACTAAGGATCTCAAAAGATTATTCGGCAGCGAAAAAATTTAACAAAATGAATAAATAATTCAATGAATAATATAAAACTTACTTTAATTATTACTTTTGCTGGACTTATTATTAGTCAATCTATTCAAGCAAATGGATTTTTAGGCATATATAATGGGCTTTCTAACGCGGGTGTGGGCGGAGCCGGAATAGCAGGTGGCAAGATAACAGATGCGTCGAGCATAAATCTTAACCCTGCACTTGCTATGGAAGTACCCAACCAAATAACTTTTTCGCTTGGAGCTAATTATCAAAAACAGAAATTTGACACATCCAAATCTACCATAAATCATGTTTTAACGGCTCAAGGAGGACCTGTTCTCCCTGCCCACAAACACCCCCTTACAAATGAAAATAAATTATTCCCCTCTAGCTTTGGCGGAGCCACCCACCGTTTGAACGATAAAATCGTTTCAGGTTTTGGAATGAATAGCTTGTCATGGGGCGGTGGAGGAGGATTCGTAAGGTATCAAAAAAACATAATTTCTCCTGCATTGCCACTCATTTCAAAGAGTTTTAATCTTGCAGCTCTTACGATGCCATTTACAATTGCCGTTCAACCTACTCCCTGTCAATCTTACGGCGTAAGTATTATTTTAGGGCTAGCTGGGCTTCAAACCAATTTGGCAAAACCAACAAATCCCTTTGTAGAAACAAGCGGACATAATCGATTGCGAATGGCAGAAGGACTAGGAGCACGTATTGGTGGAAAATGGAATTTATCTTCACAGCTTTCATTAGGTGCAACTCTTTCATCTCCGGTCTATTTTACAAAATTTGATAGTTATCAAGATGTGTTGCCGTACAGAATTGAAATCCCCATGCAGGCAGGAGGAGGATTAACCTGGAATTTTCTTCCCACAACTGAGTTACTTGTAGATATCACGGGCTATTTTTGGAAACTTTCTAAAATTACGAACAAAACACCGACTCATGGAGGGTTTGGGTGGCGAAATACATTTGCAGTTATGACAGGTATTAATCACAAAATTAATGACATATGGACATTTCGACTGGGATATCAATATTCTATGGCACCTGTTCGAAATAAGTTTTTATTTGAGAATGCATTTTCTGCTGCACACGTTTTTATTAAAAATATAATAACAACTGGTATAAATATAAATGTTACCACTTCTTTAGCTCTTGATGGGGAGCTTGCTTATGGTTTTAAAGCCCGGCAAAAAGACCCTGGAACGGGACCATATTATCAATTCACACGTGACGTTAAGATGGAAGCAAGTGGACTCTATGCTCTAGCTGGATTTACTTGGAAATATTAGGCTCCGTAGTGAACTTCACTATCCGTCACTTTTTATAATCTATTGAAAGAAAATACAAAACTTGTCAATCTCCTCAGTGTCATCCCCGCGAAGGCGGGGATCCATACATGAGTTAAGTCTGAACAATGTGTGAATTATGAAATACAGTATTTTAAACGATCTCTTTGTTTCAAATGGCGATTGGATCCCCGCCTTCGCGGGGATGACATTGATGGTAATTTATCATTATAATTCAACAGATTATAAAAAGTGACAGGTACTAAAGTAGTGAGCTGAAAAATAGTTAAATTTCTTCCTCCCAAGGAAAAACAATCCATGTATCTTGACTCACTTCTGTCATAAAACTATCCACATGCTCTTTGCCATAAGGCTTAGCATAGATAGCCGTAATGTGCGCTTGAGGAAGCATGTCCCGAACAATTTTTGCTGTTGCCCCTGTGTCAACCAAATCATCGACGACCAACCACCCCTTACCAAAATCCTCCATTTGGCAAGATTTAAGAATGATAGGTTGAATTTGTTTTTCATTCTCATCATAGCTTACAATACTAATGGTATCGATCTTCCGAATTCCTAGCTCTCGGGCAATAATTGCTGCGGGCACCAAGCCTCCTCGTGTGATGGCAATAAGACCCTTCCAGACTTGTCCTTGATTGAGTCGCCAACCCAAGGCGCAGGCATTACGATAAAACTCTGCCCAATTTACAGGGTACCGATGAGACATTCATAACTCCTTTTAAATCAGCTTAAACTTTCTTATTACGTTTTTTAAAAATGAAATACCCAATTCCACCTCCAATAACAACGATACCTAGAATAATTTTAGGCAAAAGATGGAGTTGATCCATTATCAGATGAGCAAAGTAGAAAGCTGCAACACAGCTTCCAACGGACCAAATAATAGCCGCAATAAGATTTAAAATCATAAATCGCTTGATCCCCACACCGCTACTTCCAATAATAACGGGGCTAATGATACGAATGCCATAAATAAAACGAAAACTTAGGATAAAAAGAGTGTCATAGCGTCTGAGAAGTTGAAAAGCTTTATCAGCTTTTGGTTTTATCGAGGGAAACTTATCTATAATAGAGCTCCCATAGCGTCGCCCCACAAAATAAAGGGCTTGATCGGCAAAAAGAGTCCCCACAAATGAAACAAGAATAATCTTAGGAAGAGATAAATATCCCTCATGGGCCAAAAACCCTGCAACAAAAATAACGGATTCCCCTTCAACCAAGGATCCTAAAAAAACAGCAACGTAACCCCATGTTTCAATGAATTCTTGCAAAGAAGGTCTCTCTAAAATAATAAAAGGCAGCCATGAGAGGAATGTATACATTATAAAAAAAAAATCAAATTTTTATCAAAGCTGCCGCTAAAATTTTTCTAATATAACCCTTGAACTTGAAGATACCCTATTTCATACCAGCGTGTGTCATCCCAGAATTTAGAAAATCTTAAGCTTATAGCTTAGATTTTCTTCATATCCGGGATTTATGAGAACTGTTTTAAGCATTGAAAAGATCCCGGATATTAAGTAACCCTAAAGCTCGCAAAAGCTCGCGTAGGGTTCCTAAATTCCGGGATGACACAGTCTTTGGATTACTTCTGTTAACAAACTCCCCACCTTTTACAACCCCAGAATTTAGAAACAAGAATGAGTTTAGAATTATTATACCCAATAAACGTGAAAATACCATGTTCCCTACCAACCGGTGTCATTCCCGCGGAAGCGGGAATCCATAAGATAGTTGTTTTGTGACAGATAGTTTCATTGGATACCCGCGTGTCAAGGGAATGACACCAGAGGAAAACAAAATAAGGCATCTTCACGTTCAATGAGTATAGAGCTATCTGAAAATGAGGATGAGTTTAAATTTAAAAAATATGATTGCTTACAACACACACTTTCAATATTATGAAACTAAATATTTCATAACTCGAGAATCAGTTTTTATCAAATTATCTAGGAATTTTCTATGGAACTTCATTTTCTCGATTATCTAGCCCCTACGCTAAGTTTAGCTGGATTACTTATGGTTGCCCTGATAAGTCCAGGACCTGATTTTGCCGTCATTGTCAAAAATAGCTTGATTTATTCCCGCAAGACAGCCCTTTTGACAGCTTTAGGCATCGCCCTCGGATCTTTGATCCATGTGTCTTATACACTCTTTGGGCTAGGCTTAATCATTACCCAAAATGCGTGGCTATTCCTTGGGGTGAAATATGGGGGTGCCTGCTATCTCCTTTATATTGGCTA
>JAIEOZ010000245.1 GCA_019750035.1 Alphaproteobacteria bacterium
GAAGGGACAGGTTATAGCCAATAGAAGCAGCTTTTAACCTGAAAGAGTTGTGAACAAAACAATGAGTTGCTTTGATTGAGCATCAATAGTAGGGAGATATCTATCATGGGTATCTCCTATTATAAAAAGATACTGTGAATGCAAAATAATAAATATAATTTTTCATTAAAATTATTCATCTTTTTAGGATTTTTATGTTCTTTTCCTTCATTCTTATTTAGCTATAATTATGTTTTAAATCTTTTTTATGAGTATGGGTGCCCTCTTGAAGATGGAGGGATGTGTGCTTACCTCATGTGGCATAACGTCAATATTCAGTTTCCTCCATCTTTAAGCACACTTTGGGGAAATGCTTTTATTGCGTCGCATTTTTGTCCCATATTTTTTGTAACTTCACTTCTTAGTAAAGTAATCAATGTTAGTATGATTAGCTTTTTTGCTTATTTTCAAGGAATAAGTCATGGTTTATTGGCTCTTTCAATGTTTTATGTACTATATAGGCTATATGAGTTGAATTCTGTCTTTCAAATTACTCTTGCATTTTTCTTGTCCATTCTTTTCTCGTTTTGCGGAATAGCTGTATCCTCTATGTACTACCCTCATTATGAGGTTCTATTTATCCCTATGGCAGTTTTTTTTCTTGCATTTTTAATTCAAAAGAAGCCAATTGTGGCAATTCCCTTTTTTATAATTTCTTTAAGTATTAGAGAATGTACTGGATTTCATCTTTTTAGTTTATTGTTTTTTTTAGTAATTGTTGATTATTTTAAAAGCAAAAAAATATACAAGCCTTACTTGTTCTATGCAGTTTTAGCTTTTTCTTATAGTATATTCGCTCTAACCCTTCAAAAATACTTGCGAAAAGGAGGAATATGTAGTTTTACTGATCTTTACATTGGAACACCTCCTTTTTCACATATTTCATGGGAATTAATTAAAGAAAGAGCAATCTTTATCTTTAACAACAGGGGATATTTTTACATCCCTGTTACTTTAATTTTAATATGGTCAATAATATCAAAAAAGCCATTCATTTCATTGGGTGTATTGGCATTGATTCCCTGGTTTTTGTTTAATTTCTTTTCAATATCTACATGGGCTTCTGGCTTATATTTTTACTATGGCGTCTTCTATTTACTTATATTTTTCTGGCCTTTGTTGATAATAAAATTAATTTATTCTGAAGAAATTTCAAGTAGAATTAAAAAAGAAGTTTTCATATGGTATTCATGCATTATTTTAACTTCTGTTTTGTTTAATAATTCATTTAATTATAAGAATTTTATATTAGAACCGGGAGTTAGCCAAAAGCACATTTTTCAAAGATTTCAAACTTCTTTACTTTATAGTTTGGACCAACTCGGGAATGTTATTGTTGATGGACAAGTAGCCTCACTTGTGCCAAGCTCTTTTACAAAAAATCAGATACTCTATTTAAGAATTGTGTCTGTAGAAGCCCGTAGGAAATTCTTCACAAAATTAGATCAAAAATTTAAAGAATTGGAAAAGGTCGATAGTTTAATATTTTATAATTATTGGATTGAGGAGGGATTAGTACCGTTTTACATGATCCTTTCTCATTTACCTTATATGTATAAAATTATTGGGACAAATGTATACTTAGCTTCTAATAAAACTCTTCCTGAACTTCCTTCATTCAGTTCAATTTTAGTTCCAATTTCTTATCATTTAGAACAGGACTTAAGAAAGCAATATTTTTCATCTATGTTCATAGATGCTTATCATAATGATGATGTTGGACATGTAAATAATGACTTTGATATTCCAAAAAAAGCTCTTCAAGGAGTTGTTGTTTATACTAATCCTAAAAGACTTCCAAAAGGAGAATATTGTGTTCAATTTGGCATCGAATCCACAGCACCAAGTGATCCAAAAAACCCGATATTCAGTTTAGATGTCGTTTCTCAAAATGAAATCCAAGTTTTTCTAAAAAAAGATGTATATTATCAAGAGGTTAATGAATTAACAAATAAAGAAATGGAAATTTGCTTTAATGTGAATGATAACCTTCCTAATGCTCTTCTTGCAATTAGATTTTGGCATTATCAGAACGCAGGTTTTTTAATTAAAGATCCAAAGATATATGAAATCTATCCGTTAAAAAATATCTCACGATAAACTCATCTGTTATGTGGATTGTCATGGGTAAAAAATAAGAGAATTGCTTGAATTATTGAAAGAGGGTAAGAGGAAGCAAGAGGTGAGTTACTTTACGATATAGGCTTCAGGGTTAGCTGAGGTTAGATTGCTGAGTAGTTACAAAGAATCTAAAATTTTATGAATATTTTCAATCACTTCTTTCTACACTCAAAAAATTATAGGGTATTGAGAACAGCGGTGTTAAACTCTCAACACCCTAACTTTTAGAGGAAATATATTTATGGCTCGTTAAAATTAGGATAGAAGCCTTGTAGGAACTTTGGAAAACTCCAAATGTTGATTATTTAGTCAACTGCTTGAATTCTAGAAAGAAGTGCAACAACCTTTGACTCAATTACTCATTTTAAAGAGGAACTTATGTAATATTTAGGATATTACAATGAAATTAGACCACATCAGGCTCTCAATGGAGAAACCTCTTTTCAGTGCCTTCAAAATCTGTCAGCGAATTAGTTGACATTTAAAGGGATGACACAGAGGAAGAAAATAAAAGCGCGGATTCTAAACACAGTTCTGAAAAAAGAGTTTTTAACGGACTACTATTTATTCTAAATGAAAATAAAGAAATAAACCTCTTAATTTTCATGAGGTTACCAGCATTTTCCACTTACATCATTTGAGGATCTGGGATGCCTCCTGTAAATAAAAAATTAATTTCCTAGCTATTTTAGGAATTATACACTACATGTAACTTAAATTATTTAAACTCCTCACATCTTGGTAAATTAATGAAAACTTTTTCCACTTTTGATATGCCTTCTTTTCTGAATGACTCTCTTCAACAACTGGGCATTACAACGCCAACGCCTATTCAGACAGACGCCATTCCTGCAGGTCTCGAAGGAGTCGATGTTTTAGCTTCTGCCCAAACAGGGACAGGAAAAACAATTGCATACCTTCTTCCCTTAATTACGAATTTACTTAAAGCTCCACAATCTTCTGCCCTTATCCTCGCACCAACACGGGAACTAGCGGCTCAAATTCAAGAGACAGCACGAGCTCTCCTCGGAAGAAAAATTGATGTCGTCCTCTTAATTGGAGGAGAATCGATGTTCAAGCAACTTTCTGCTTTAAAGCGTCGTCCCCGGCTGGTCATTGGCACACCAGGTCGAATTAACGATCACTTAACAAGAAAAACCCTTCATCTCCAAGAAACGCGTTTTTTGGTTCTTGATGAGGTGGATCGCATGCTGGATATGGGGTTCAGCGAAGCGTTAAAAAAGATTGTTAGCTTTCTCCCTAAAGAGCGTCAAACATTTATGTTCTCCGCAACAATGCCTGAAAGTATTAAAAAGCTTTCTTTCGCTTATCTTACAAATCCTAGAGAAATTTCAGTTGGTTCAACAACTGAGCCTATTTTAAAGATAAAGCAGGAAACGCTTCAAACATCTTCCACAGAAAAATTCTCTTGTCTCTTGAAAGAACTGAATGCACGAGAAGGCTCCGTCATTATCTTTGTGAAAACGAAGCATGGCGCCGATCGACTTGCCGAAAAACTAACGCGCCAAAATCATGAAGCCTCAGCGATTCACGGAGATTTGAAACAGCGTAAGAGAGAGGAAGTCATTAAAAGCTTTCGAAATCTTAAGAATCGTATCATGGTCGCCACAGACATAGCTGCACGCGGACTCGATATTCCCCACGTTAAGCACGTCATAAACTATGATCTTCCACAATGCGCTGAAGACTATATTCACCGCATTGGTCGAACGGGTCGGGCAGGAACGAATGGCTTTGCGCTTTCTTTTATCTCCCCAGAAGATGGGCAGAAATGGAAGCAAATCCATCGATGCATTCAACCTGGAGCGGAACAATTTTCTCCTACCGGTCCAAGCAAAAGCCGGAAGAAAGCAAAATATCGCCCTTTCCAAAATCCTACAGAAGCAAAACGAGATTTTTCGAAGCGGAAACCCTTTAAACAACCTCATAGTTTTAGGTAAATTTTGCAACTGCCTACTTTTAAACTATCATTAACCACCCCCCCCCACAAGGGGGACTTTAGTTAATATCTTAGGCTTATTCAAAGCATTACATCCAATCTCCATTCACGATGGGTATATTGATTTTTATTTAGATAACCTCAGCTCGATATAAGGTGTATTGAAGGAGGTATGGAATTGGCAAAAGAAACGGATGTTTTTTTAGGTTTGA
>JAIEOZ010000198.1 GCA_019750035.1 Alphaproteobacteria bacterium
TATCACTAAAAAAGTTTAACGTTTGTTAACTTTTCAATGTCAAAATATAATCAGTGAAGAGGAGGAAATTATGCGATATCACTCGGCTCCCGATCTTTGGAACCACCTTAAGGGTTACAAACTCACAACCGTAGAAATACTTTATTATCTGCCAGACTATCCCGAAGTTCTTCAAACCTTTATTTGGCAAAATTTTGACCACTCTCCAGATTTTCCATGTTTACATTCTTTTCTCTTGTTTTGGGAAAAGAATATTGAGGGACGCCTTTTTAGTGTCAAAGTCAGCCAAGCTGAAAATAGTAGAAATCATGAAATTAGACTTATTAAAGACGAGTTTACTTTCCATTAAGCACTATTAATTTTCTCCTCTGAGAGAATTCACAAAAGGAGCAAGCCCTATCTGACGACGCCTTTTCAATCTTTCGGCTTGAAGAATTGATCTGACAGCTTGTATGCTTTCCGAAAGGTTTTGACTGATAATAATGTAATCATATTCCGCCCAATGACTGATCTCATTGGCAGCTTTATCCATTCGTATACAAACAGTTTCATCAGAATCTTCACCCCTGCTGCGTAAACGCGTTTCTAGAGTCCCTAATGTTGGTGGCAATAGAAAAACACTCACTAAATCATTCATTGAAATCTGTTTGAGTTGTTGCGTTCCTTGCCAATCAATATCAAATAATACATCCGTACCCGCGGCAAGAAGTTTTTCAATAGATGCTTTTGGAGTTCCATAATGATAACCATACACATAAGCATGTTCTAAAAGCTTCTTCTCATTTATCATTTGGGTAAAAGTTTTCTCATCCACAAAATAATAATCGAGTCCTTCTTTTTCTGATTCTCGTTTAGGACGTGTTGTCACTGAAATTGAAAGCTCTAGAGCCTTCTCATGAGCCAAGACCTCCTTAGCCAAGGTTGTTTTTCCAGCACCTGAGGGTGAGGAAAGAACAAGCATAAAACCACGACGCTTAATCGTGTCAAAAACAGCCTCTTTTATCATCGCCTTTGCATACCTTTAAAAAATTCTTTATACTATTTTTATTACATGAGAAGAACCTATGATGACAGTTCGAATTTATCAACCGTGTAAAACGGCAATGCAATCGGGGAAAAGCCAAACAAAGTCTTGGATCGTTGAATTTGAAACAAAAGATCCTAAGGTGGCAGATCCCCTTATGGGATGGGTCTCGTCTCGTGATATGACTCAAGAGCTTCGTCTTTCTTTTTCTTGTTTAGAAGACGCTATTCGTTTCGCAAAGACGAGGGGCTTACGCTATACTATATCTAATCCTACAAAGGTTTCCCTTATTTCTAAATCCTATGGTATCAATTTTACTTGTCCTCGACTACGAGGACGCTAAATTCCTTGCGTTCAGAAAAAAACAGGTGTATATCAACGCCAGAGAGTAAGGATTACCTGGTCTGAAATGGGCGTATAGCTCAGCGGGAGAGCACTACGTTGACATCGTAGGGGTCACTGGTTCAAATCCAGTTATGCCCACCATTTCTTTCTGAAGAGCTATCCTTCAGAATCAGTTATCCCTTAATATCCACCCTCCGCCCAACATACGGTTTTTCTCATAAAAAACACACGCTTGGCCCGCAGCAACACCGTATTCCGCATTCGAGAAAACAACACGCGCATAATTCCCCTCCTCTAGATAAACATCGGCGGTAACAGGAGGACGAGTCGAGCGAACTTTAATCTCACAGCGAAGGGGAGATTGTTCTCTTTCTCCCAACCAATTCACGTCCTTGACCCTTATTTCTGTACGAGCTAAAGCGACATAGGGACCAACAATAACCTGATGCTCCTCAGGATTCAGGCGAATGACATAAAGAGGATCACCCCCCCCAATCCCAAGTCCTTTTCTCTGACCAATCGTATAATTAATAATCCCTTTATGGCGCCCTAAAACCTGCCCGTCCACATGAACAATATCTCCCTCTTCAAGCGATCCTGGACGAAGTTTTTCAAGAACGCTGACATAAGACCCATTGGGAACAAAGCAAATGTCTTGACTATCGGGCTTTTCAGCAATTTCAAGACCAAACCGAGCCGCATGCTTGCGCGTATCTGTTTTGGGCATTCCTCCTAAGGGAAAATGCAGAAAATCTAACTGAGCCTGAGTTGTCGCAAAAAGGAAATAACTCTGATCGCGTGTAAGATCAACAGCTCTATGAAGCTCAGCTTTGTTATGCTTCATCACACGTTGTACGTAGTGACCGGTTATCAAGCCCTTTGCTCCTAAATCGCGGGCCGTTGTGAGAAGATCTTTAAACTTCACCTGTTGATTGCAACGAACACACGGAATGGGGGTTTCTCCTTTTAAATAACTATCAGCAAAATCCTCAATCACTGCTTGGCTAAAGCGAGATTCATAATCCAAAACATAATGAGGAATTTTCAGTTGATCACAGACTCGACGTGCATCATAGATATCTTGACCCGCACAGCACGCTCCTTTTTTGCTTGAAGCCATACCGTGATCATAAAGCTGTAAGGTCATGCCAATGACCTCAAATCCAGCTTCGACCATAAGCACAGCAGCGACAGAACTATCAACACCTCCCGACATGGCGACAACAATACGTGTTTCTTTAGGGGGTGTTTCAAAGTCAAAAAGATTCATCGACAACATACTCATTCTTTATTTGTGATATTTATGCAACTTTTTAACCCATTGAGCAAGTGCTAACTCACTCTTCTCCATAGCTTCCTGGCAGAATTCTACGTGCCCTAATGATTGTTTCAGGGCTTAAAGAAGTTGTATTGCAAAAGCCAAGGAGGACAGCGTCATCTCCTAAAATGGCATCCAAAACCCCTCCTAAAAGATCTGGTTCACGTACACGTTTTTTGAGTTCTTGAGGTGTAAGGCCAGAGCTCAGTAAAAATTGAGCAAGACGTTCATCATCTCTTGCTATAAAGGACAGAGCTTGAAGAGCAATTGTTTCGGCTTGTTCTCTTTTCATGGTTTAAAGTCCCTCTTTATTCATTATAATTTGATGCGCTTTTTCCAAGCATTTCTCTAGCTCCTTGCGAATTCGATGTTCACTCATTTCAACATGAGCTGCTTCTAAATCTCTAAGAACCTTATGGATAAGATCATCTTCATGAGACCTTTGAATCTCAATAGTAATGATTTCTTCAGCATAACGGTCAGCTCTTTCCTCAAAATACCCTAAAAGAGGAGCAACCCATAGTCCAAATAAATGGTTACGCTTAATTTTAATCCGAAAGGCAAGTTCTTCATCATGAAGGTATTTTGCTTCAAATCCTTTTTCTCGTCGATTAAAACCATTCATGAATGTTCCTGTTTTTAATAATTTTTATTTCTTTATGCATTTTACATCACTTCAAGGTAGGATCAACATCAAGAAATATGACAAGGAAAGAATCAAAACATGGGTAAAAATCACCCTCACTTAAATCAATCCTTTGATTTTGGTTTCGAAAAAGTTTCTGCTACGGAAAAAACAGAAAAAGTAGCAAGGGTTTTTGATCGCGTTGCTTTGCGGTATAATCTCATGAATGACGTGATGAGTTTGGGTATTCATCGTTTATGGAAAACCTGGTTTGTAGAAAGCCTTCCTTTAAAACAGGATGGTATTTATCTGGATGTTGCAGGGGGAACAGGAGATATTGCTGAAGCTATTTTTGAGCGCCTTAAATGGTTTAAAATTCAAGCCAAAATCACTGTCTCAGATATTAATCCTGCCATGATTAACGTTGGTCAGAAACGGTATCCCCATCTATTATGGTTATGCTCGAATGCTGAAAATTTACCCCTAGAAGACAATTCTGTTGATGTCTATACCATTGCTTTTGGCTTACGGAACGTTACCTATCGAGAAAAAGCCCTTCAAGAAGCTTACCGTGTTTTACGACCTGGAGGAAAATTTGCGTGTCTTGAATTTTCCCAGATTTATTCCCCTCTTGAAAAATTGTATAATGCTTATGCATTTCACATTATTCCAAGGTTGGGTGAATGGATTGCTAAAGATCGTCAGTCCTATCAATATTTAAGTGAAAGCATTCGAACTTTTTTAACCCGAGAAGAACTTTTAACGTTGATGAAAAAAATTGGTTTTGAAAGAGCACGGTATGCGGTTTATACAGGAGGGATTGTTGCGCTTCATACAGGGTATAAACTATGAAAACAATAAATTTTACGGTTGCGGGGACTTTCAAGATCGTTCATGATGGCCCCGCTTTCAACATCGGAAAAAGGGAAAAGAATGAGTTTACCATCAGATTATAAGCCGAGTGAAGCTGAAACATACATGAATCCTCAGCAGCTTGAGTACTTTCGCAACAAATTATTAAAATGGAGAGAAGA
>JAIEOZ010000016.1 GCA_019750035.1 Alphaproteobacteria bacterium
GTTGCGACAAAATAAAGCATTATTTACTCACAGTGAGGAAAGGAGTACCTTTGATTCTATAAGCATATCACCATGGAGAACGTCGAATGACAAGGACACTTCGTATTTTTATTTTGGGAAGCCTTTTGATAGGACTTTCCTCCTGTGGTCACGAAAAAGCTCCTGAGACCAGGGTGATTTCTCGTCCCACTCCCCCTAAAGCAAAGCCCATTCCTCCCGTTTCAATTCCTAAGCCACCGCCCGTCTCTCCTCAACCTTCTTCTCATAAGGTGGGACTGTTGCTTCCCTTGACAGGTCCTCACGCAGCTCTTGGAAAAGGAATGATGGATGCTGCTGAAATGGCCCTTTTTGAAATAGGGGGGACATCGATAACTCTTTACCCTCAAGATACAAGTCAGGGAGCTCACCAGGCCGCATTGCGGGCCCTTGATGAAGGGGCTGAGCTTTTATTGGGCCCTATCTTTGCTGCAGAAGTTGAGGCGATAAAACCTTTGCTCAATGCTCGCAACATCAATCTTATTTCTTTTTCAACAGATCAGGCTGTTGCTGGAAATGGCGTCTTTATCTTAGGATTTTTACCTTCTCAACAAATTGAGCTCATTCTTAATTTTGCTAAAGAAAGGCATCTTACCAAGGTTGCGGCTCTGACGCCGAATGATCAGTATGGTCGCTTGATTGATCAAACTTTAAGACGTCTCGAATCTCAAGGAAACATTGAACTTTTAGGAATTACCCACTATTCGAAAGCAGATCTTTTAGAAGGTAATCCAGGGAATGCTCGACTCATAGAAGAGGTGGAAGGGTATAAAGCCAAAGGCCTTACAGCCCTCCTCATCCCTGAAGGAGGAGAAAACCTCGGATATATGGCGACCCTGCTGAGGTCCCAGATGCCCCTCACAATTTTAGGGAGTGGACAGTGGGATACACCCGACACTTTTCAGATAGTCACACATCTTAAGGAAAGTTTCTTTGCTTCAACTGATCCTCAGGAACGCCAAAACTTTGACCTCCGTTTTCAAAAAGCTTATGGATATAACCCTCCCCGAATTTCCACCCTTGCTTACGATGCCACAGCCCTTGCCGTTGCTTTAGCGGATAAAGGCTATACTTTTCAAAATCTGACATTTTCTCAAGGTTTTTCAGGGGTAGATGGAATTTTTCGTTTAACAAATCAAGGATTGAATGAACGAGGACTTGTCGTTCTTGAAGTGACTCATTCTGGATTTAGAACGATAAGTCTTGCACCTCGGATTTTTTAAACTTATAATTCAGGAACTTAAGATGACCTCTCGCACAATTCAGTTGCTTCTTATCATGATGGCCTCTTTAGCCACAATATCAGCAACAGATATCTTTCTTCCCAGCCTTCCCCATATGGCAACCTATTTTGGGGCAAGTGAGGGTATGACTCAGCTTGCAATTCCCCTTTATTTGTTAGGATCACTTCTTGCAGCTCCTGTTTTAGGAAGTCTCTCTGACTATTTTGGGAGAAGACGTATTCTGCTCTTCGGACTCACTCTTTTTTTATTTGGAACGATTATATGTGCCTACTCTTTCTCCCTTGCTTTTTTTCTAGGGGGACGATTTATCCAAGGCTCAGGAGCCATTGTGGCACCTGTTGTCGGGTGGGCCATGATTCAAGATATGTATCCTGCAGATATGAGCGCTAAAGTTATGTCATGGGTAGGAAGTGTGGCCTCTTGTGCTATTTTCGTTGCTCCCGCAGTCGGAGGATATATTCACATCGCTTTTGGATGGCAAGGTAATTTTCTTGTGATTGGTCTATTCACAATCCTGACTTTGATTTTAATGTTCCTTTCAACACCAAAAATGAAAGTTCTTTTACAAAAAGAAAAGTTATCCCCGATGCAGACTTTAAAAATATATATTCGGATAATCAGAAACAAGAATTTTCTTTTTTACATATCCCTTTTCGCATTATTATCTTGTGGGGAATATTGTTATTTGACCTTAATCCCTTTTTATTTTGAAAATTCGCTTTCCCTTTCTCCTGATGTTTTTGGGCTTTATCTTTCTTGCAGTGCGTCGTTCTATATTCTGGGAACTTTTCTTGCGCCTACGATTTTAAGTCAGCTAGGGGTAGATAAAACCCTTGGCGTAGGAATCGTCCTCGCTCTCGTCGGAAGCAGCTTCTTCTTATGTGTCAGCTTTTTTTCCCCCACATCTCCTGTCTTTATTGTGATGGCTTTTGGAATATATATTTTGGGAGCGGCTATGATTTGGGGGCCCTCGACTTCGAGAGCTTTACAGAGTTATGAGGATATACGAGGAGCTGCTTCTGCTGTAAGGAGTCTTATTCTTACGGCCTCCTTTGCAGGGGGAGGATTTGTTGGGAGTTTTCTAAACGATACATACCTTATTCCTCTTGCCTTCTTTTTATTGGCAATGGTCATAGGATGCATCATCATTTATCAAAGACTAATAAAAATTTGAATCCCTCTAGCAAAGACTAAAGGTTCGTGCAAATACCGTCATTGTTAAATAAATAAATTCAAGAGAAGGATAGCCGCTTTCTCCAGATGACCCTCCCTGCAGGAATTGCTCAAACAAATGAGTATTATCAAGGATTCATGCGAGCATTCTAAAAAAATAGATATATAATGTATTGATTATACGTCAATTTTCATAATTGAAGTTATTTTGTAAAAACGTAAAATTTTAATTAAGAGATATTTTTTGCTTGATAATGTGAGTTAGGCTTGATACTTGATTATGTATCATAAAGATTTTTTAGTTGAAAAAATCCGCATGGACCATGTGTTAAAATTGATGTTTTTTTCAATGAAAAATTTTTTTTGAAAAAAGTTAAAAAAATTATTGACTTTTATATCCCAAATGAGATATTCTAATAAAAGATTGGTCTTGTATTGTTTTATAGTAGTAATTATTTGTTTTTATATTGAGAATGACTTTTTAATTGTTGGTTTGTTTGGTAGAAGTTAGGAAAAAGTAGAGTCACTCAGATTTTTTGGAAAAAATCTTTTGAGTGTCGTCTACGCCAAATGGAGCGATTGAAATGATTAACTACCTATCTCAGATTCTCAATCAAATTTTTATTTTAGTCGCTCGACATTTAAGTGTTTTTGCTGAAATGAGTAAAAGTTTATTTTATGGTTTTATTTTTGTTGTTGGTGGTCTCATTTCAGTAAATTTAAGGAGCAGCGTTTTTTGCTCTATTTTTAGCATCCCTACCTTTGAGCGAAGGAAATCTTATGATTTTCTTCGCTTTTTTTAGGTAAAAAATTTACAGTTTAATGATTCTCTTTAGGAGAATAAAACACATAACTTTTTAAAGAGAAACCTATGGTGGCAAAAATGCAGGAAAACATTTGTAGTCTATTCTCACATACTTCCCTTGCATGGGATATAAGATATAAAGAGGGAGATACCTCTCCTGATGAGCTATTTGTAACACAAGATCTTCAGGAAGCTTCAATGAATGATCAAAAAGAATGGACACTCGATACGTATGAAATTGAAGCAGCAGAGGGAATTTCTCAAATTCAAGATCCTCTTTGGCGTAGAGTTTGCGTAGATGTTCTTAGGATCTTGGGGCCTGTTGCCTTTAAGAATTTATGGAAAATTAAATTGTGCCATGTTTCCGCTGAAGGAAGAAAAGCATATTTTATTAGCCCTACAATGGACATTGCTGAGACGATTGAAAATTATAATTTTGTTATTATTGAAGCTCTAAAAAAATTCTATCCATCTCTCTTATTTCTAGAAACTAAAGTCATAGAAACTATCGGTCAAAACAAAAAGAATTTAAGGACAAAAGTAAGTTTTCAACAGCATGTTTCATAACAAGGTGCTTACGTTCTGTTCAGTTTTGGTAAGAAGCATTTTTTCTCCCCTTGTTTGTTCTCACGAAGACCCATAGGTATCCTCCCCCACTATGTCATCATCGAGTCAAGAAAAACCATTGTTTTTACTTGAAAAACAAGCTCTTGCTAGTCCGCCAAGGGTGTATTGGATAAGGTGTTTCTGCTACCAAACTGGATAGCTCATTTGATTGTCATCTACAGGAATGACACCATGGTATAGTATAAAAGTACGCACTTTCATTTTAATTGGGTAGAGTCAATAAAAAAACCGATACTCTAAAGCATCGGTTTTTATAAAACAAAATGGCTACACTCAGACGTTTGTTTAAGCTGCAGCTCTTTTTTGACCTTTTGGATGAGTTCCAAGCCCAATATCTTTAGCAATGCTGCTTCTGCGTTTTGCATAGCTAGGAGCAACCATAGGGTAATGTGTAGGCAGATTCCAACGTTCCCGGTATTGCTCAGGAGTCATATTATAAGATGTTTTTAAATGACGCTTAAGCATTTTCAATTT
>JAIEOZ010000163.1 GCA_019750035.1 Alphaproteobacteria bacterium
CTGTCAGTAAAGGATCGTATGATCATTTCATGTTGAAAGAGATTTATGAGCAGCCTCACGTTATTGAAAAGACCCTTAAATCCTTTCTAGGTGAGGGAACTCTTAAGATGCCTTCATTGCCATGGGAGTCAATTTCTCGACTCACAATTTCTGCGTGTGGAACTGCTTATTATGCGGGTCTTGTTGCCAAATATTGGTTCGAAAAGATTGCACGTCTTCCTGTAGACATTGATGTAGCTTCAGAATTTCGTTATCGAACCCCTCCTCTTTGCGAGAATGGACTAAGCCTTTTCATTTCTCAATCAGGAGAAACGATCGACACTTTGGCGGCTCTAGAATATACAAAATCTCAAGGTCAAAAAATTGTATCGATTGTCAATGTCCCCGAGAGCTCTATTACGCGCCAATCAGATGCAGTTCTTTTAACGCATGCGGGACCCGAAATTGGGGTAGCCTCCACAAAATCTTTTACAACACAACTTGCTGTACTTGCTCTTCTGGTTCTTGAATCTGCGCGCAAGCGTGGCTTCATAGACGAATCTTCCTTTGAGGAAATGATCTTAAGTTTGAGATTCCTTCCTGCATTGTGTGAAGAGGTCCTTTCAAAAGAAGCCCATGTAAAAATTCTTGCTCAAAAACTTGCTAAAGCTAGAGATGTTCTTTTTTTAGGACGGGGAACGAATTTTCCTTTAGCTTTAGAAGGTGCTCTTAAATTAAAAGAAATCAGTTACATTCATACAGAGGGTTTTGCTGCGGGCGAAATGAAACATGGTCCCATTGCTCTTCTTGATGCGAATGTTCCTGTTGTAATTATTGCTCCTTTTGATGATCTCTTTGAAAAGACAGCCGCTAATCTTCAGGAAGTCATTGCGCGTGGAGCTCCTGTCATTGTGTGTACAGATAAAAAAGGAGCTCAATATTTAGGGACTTTACCTGTTGATTTTTTAATTTTACCCCTGACAACATCACTGACAGCACCTCTGGTCTACACAATACCCCTTCAGCTTTTAGCCTATCATACAGCCCTTCTTAAGGGGACGGATGTTGATCAACCTCGTAATTTAGCTAAATCTGTAACCGTTGAGTAAGGGTATAAAGGTAGGTGTCCGAGCTTACGCATAATCTACGGGCACTCTTATCTTTACAAGAATAAGGTCTAGGTTCCATCCGCATTTGGTAAAAAGCACTTTTTCTCTACTTTTTTGTCCTCACAAGAACGCACAGGTGTTCTTCCCCACTGTGTTATCTCAGAGCTAGAAGTAGTTGATTTTCAACGAAAATTATAGCGTTTCTTGACCAGAGAAAACTGATAAATGGTGATCTAATTTATAATTTTTCTTGCTTCAATATAAGCTTTTGATTAGAATATGTAGTTTTAATGAGAGACACAATATACTAACAAACCTTTTCAAAAAGACAACCAACCACCATAGGTCATTTACATGCAACCCCTCACCTCTTCTCTCCCTCTTCGCTCTTGGATCATCCTTATTTCGATTGGGATGCTCATCTTTCTCTTAAATATTGATTACACAGCCGTGAACCTCACGCTTGTTCCTATCTCAGAGGAAATCAGTACCGATCTTAACAGCTTGCAATGGCTTTTAAGTGCATATGTGCTTGTCTGGGCCGCTTTTGTCATTCCAGCCGGCCGTATTGCGGACCATTATGGTAAGCGTAACTCGCTGATCACAGGGCTTCTTTTATTTATGGCAGGATCTTGTCTGACAGGTCTTGGGAGTTCCCTTGAAATGCTCATCTTGGGTCGTGTTCTTCAGGGCATTGGGGCGGCCGTTTTTTCGGCACCTGCGTGGGCCTTTGTTTTCACCACGATTGCTCCTGAAAAGCAAGGTTTTGCAATGGGAGTCATCTTATCTTTTGCCGGATTTGGGCTTGCCGCAGGACCTACCCTTGCCGGGTTGATCATTGAAGAGCTGAGTTGGCGCTGGATTTTTTATATCAACATCCCTTTAGGTCTTATCGTTATTGGCACCCTTAAAGTTTATGCTGAAAAAGACATTCTCCCCAAAGTTCAAAACAAAATTGATTTTGTGGGGGCTCTTCTTTTAGGATGTGGATTGTGTATAAGTGTGTTTACTCTCAATCAAATTGAAGTATGGGGACTCGATAGCTTTCGACTATGGAGCGTTATGGCCTTCGGCGCATTGCTCATTGGAGTGTACTTTATTCGAGATCGTAAGCTTAAGGTACGCATGATCCCTCCCCACCTTTTCCAAAACAAAGCCTATATGGGGGCCACGTTTGGTGAATTTTTCGTCACCATAAACTTTTCCATGGTTCTTGTTCTCATGGGCCTTTATCTGCAAAACACACTCCATTATTCAAGCTATGAAACAGGCCTTATTTTTATCTCGATGACCATCAGCATGGGTTTTTTATCCCCCATTGGGGGAAAAATGATTGATACTTTTGGAATCAAAACACCTATGGTTTTTGGTGCTTTAACGACAGCGATTGGCGTAGGAATGCTCTCTTTCTTAAAGACAGACTCTTCTCTGTTTTATGTTATCACGTCTCTGTTCATCGTCGGAACAGGTTTAGGCGCTTACTTTACAGCCTGTAGCACGGCCATGATGCGTGCCGTTCCTCAAGAAGACTTGAACGTTGCGTCCGGCGTTTTCATGATGTTTATGATGATTGGCAACACATTAAGTATTATTCTTTCCACCAGTTTTGTCGTTTTTTTTGGTCAAGCTCATCTTTTACAAAGCAGCCAAAAGCAGGGAATACTTTTAACGGTTCAACAACATCAAGATCTTGTTAATATTATCTCTAAGGTCGAACATTCAGCCAGCCAACTTAAAGACTTTCCTCCTGAACAAATCCCTCAGCTTTTAAGCTGGATTGATGAAGCTTTTGTCTATGGGCTTTCCCTCAATATGATGATCGGAACTCTTCTTGCCCTTATTGCAACTGGTTTAACAATCAAGTTTATTGAAGGCTTTAAAGCCAACCACTCTCAAAACCACGCCCCTATTTCTCTATAGAAAAGCAAGTCACTGCTGAGTTTTTCAGCAGTGACTTGTGGATAATAATTACCGATGACCGCCGCCGTGACCACCACCTACATGACCGCCGCCTACGTGACCGCCGCCTACGTGACCGCCAGTGCCATGGAAGCCACCTGCACGACCACCGTGGAAGTTACCGCCATGAGCGCCATTATAGTGGTGATAATGATGATGATAGACGTTACCGCCCCATCCACCACCACCCCAGCCGCCCCAGCCGCCATCCCAACCAAAGCCAGGTCCTGCACCATAATCGTAATAGCCTCCATCATAATCGTAGCCTCCATCATAAGGAGCCCCCCCAAATAATCCTCCATCATCAAATCCAACAGTGGTACATCCGCCTAGCCCCAGCAATGCTATTGTGCTTAATAAGTAAACTTTTTTCATTTTCAATTCTCCCTTATAAGAGTGTTAATTAATGGTGATGATGACCACAACCATTGACACTTTGCCCGTTCCCCAACCCCCAAAGAAGGCAGAAGTAAGGCTCATAAAGATCCTCTTCAAAAAAGAGAATCCAGCTCTCCTCACTGCCAACAATCTTGCTATGAAAGAGCATTTTCCTCCTTCACAAAACTGTGGCACTTTGTATGTTTTATTCTTTCAGAGTCTTCTTAAAAATTTATTAAAAATATTTAATTTTTCTTCTCACACACAATTTTGCTTTTAAAGAAAATAGCATTTCATTTAAGAGCGTTAAGATTACAAGTGCAAAATAAGGAAATCTCTTCATCTCTTTCACTCTTACGTCTCTCCCTCCCTCTCCTAGAAAAAAATTGTTCTCCCTTTATAATAAATTAAGGAATAAACTGTTAAATTTTGGGAGTTAGAAAAGGCAAAAGCATTTAAATTTAGGGAGACTTGCCATGAAAAAATTTTGTCTCATTAGCTTATATATCTTTTGCACATTCCTTACAGTGCCTATTGCGCAAGCTAAAGATTGTTTAAAATTTTTAGAAGAACAGCCTGATTCCTTCACGAATGGCAATGCCGGTTGTGTATACAAGTGGCAACATAGCAATCGTTTAGCTTATCCGCTATTCTCTAAAGTAGATCCAACGAAGGGATGTGGATTTAATAATCTAAATTTAAATGGAGATTACATAGGTAAACAGCAATGTGATTAAGCTAAAATCAAATCTGTCTTCTCTGTGATAGACGTCACTGTAAATGATATGACCTTGTCGATGAGGTCATTCAGTGTGAACTTAAAGATACCATGTTCAATGGGTATATCCTTAGTGGAAGGGTCATTTTTATACATTTTTTCAAAAGCGGATAATGAATCCTCTTTCCTCCTAACCTGAATTATGGATTAAAAACAATGTAATATA
>JAIEOZ010000270.1 GCA_019750035.1 Alphaproteobacteria bacterium
CTTAGCGCGATTAAAGCTGAACCCATTCGATGGAAATCTTTTGATGGCCTTGAGATTGAGGGAATTCTTACCTACCCGCAAGGATATACAGAAGGAACGAAGGTTCCCCTTATTGTATCTATTCATGGTGGTCCGTCAGGTGTTGAATCACAATACTTTATTGGGAGTACTTTATTTGGCCCTTATTCCCCCGCTGTTTTTTCTTCTCAAGGGTATGCAACGTTAGTTGTGAATTACAGAGGAAGTTTAGGCTATGGAGAAAAATTTCAGAAAATAGATTACAAAGATTTAGGGGGAGGTGACTTTAAGGACATCATGGCTGGAGTTGATTATCTCATTGACCAAGGGATTGCCGATCCTCATCAGCTCTTTATCAGAGGACACAGCTATGGAGGTTTTTTAACGGCATGGATTATTAGTCATACAGATCGTTTTAAGGCGGCATCAATTGAGGCTGAAATAGTAGATTGGATATCCCATATTGCAACAACAGATGCACCAACCGTAATGGAAGCTTATTTTGGTGGAGCTTATTGGGAGGATTACAAATTATGGAGAGACTCTTCTCCTTTAACTCGTGTGAGCGATATGAAAACTCCTGCACTCATTTTACATGGGGCAAATGATTCACGTGTTTCTGTCACCCAATCTATGCAGCTCTACAATGCGCTAAAGGAAAGGAGCATTCCGACCCGTTTGGTTGCTTATAAAGGTCGGGAGCACAGTATGAGCGATTCCATTGCAACCCAAGATGCTATGAAAGAGAAACTTAAGTGGTTCAAAACTTATGGAAATCGATAAAGTGTAGAAAACTTGATTAAGAAGCTTGAATGATCGCTCTCAATATAAAGAAGCTCAGCCGATAAAAAATTAGAACTAGGGTTAACCTATTTTTAAAGCATCTTGAATAAATTTTTAAGATACTAACATGGAGGATATATGAAATTATTACATAAGCCTATGTTAAAATTATGGTTTGTTTTTTTATTTATCCTAAATTCAAGCTTTGTTTGGAGTATGATCGATAATGAAGAGGAAATGCTTTGTTGCACTCATAGCCATACAAGCGCTTCTCCTCCACATATTAAAGCTCTTTATATAGGTGAAACAGCATCACTTGTAACTGAAGATAGAGAAGAAACTGGTAGGACATGGAGCCGCCCTATTATCAGAAAAAAGGATGATAAGTATTTACGTTTGCTTAAGGAAGCTTTTATAGTTTTTCCCGGCAACAATACTCCTAATCATCTAATGGTTGGTATTGAAGCCTTGTTTTCTCAGTCTGATACAAAAGTAGGGAAGTGGCATTATTGGCAGGTAAGAAATAACGAGGGTATTCTACGCGATTTTTGCAGCGCTCCATCATCTGATGGTTGGCGTTCAAGAATAAAGCTAAAAGAAGAAGAAACACCGCAAGATATTGTTGTTTATTCTGGAACAACACTAAGAAGAATAACATTTGATTCTACATCTTACCACTTTGATAAATCATTTCCCATTCTGTCATGGATGGACCATAAATTTATTCAATCAACTCATTATGGTTATCCCCATTCGGAAATAGATGCTTTAAACACCCTTTTCCACGGCACAGATTTTCATTTTATGTTTGATCCTATCATTGCCAAAAATAATACTCTTCAAGGGATTGTCCTCAAATTTTATTCTTATAATGACATCTGTGATGGTTGCCAAAATGCTATCCAGTATTTTGTTCCTAAATTTCAAGAAGAGATAAATAGGAAATTTAGAATAAAAGGAGAACTCATTCCTGTCACTGTGATTGGTGTAGCTAATCATTGTTATGGCTTTAGTAATTATTACAATAAAGAGAGTGGTAGTTGTGGAGAGCCGCGCCCACTATACAAAACTATTAATTCAGATGCAAGGTCAGGCAACTCTAAGCCAATTCTAAACAAAAGTTGGCTATGTTTACCACAAAATGATTACAACGCACCTTTGTTTTCACTTCATAGCTTAGAAAACTATATACCATTTTCTGGAGATATTCACGCTCCACGATGTGAATATGATCCAGTGCTTTGTATTTATATAAAACAGCCTAGCATTGAAGGTTTAGAAGGTTATTTAAAACCAGAATACCGAGCACTTTTTGGAATAAAAGAAGAGACAACAGAACAGCAGCCAAGTCAATAATACCGCTAAAAAAAACTCACAGGGATTTAAGCTTAAATGAAAAAAAAATATTACGCTTTTTTTGCTCTTCTGAGTCTCATCGTTATAGGAACAATTGTTTATTTTTATAAGACAAATAATTCCCTTTCTTCAGGAAAATCAAAAAATAAGGAAGACTCAATCGTGGAAAAAGATACCTTTCAACAAGGGACTATAGTGGAGGAGATTCAACAAAAAAATATAAAAGCCGTGATTCCTTCACCAGATGGAAAATATACTCTCTTGAAAATAAAGTCTCCTCAACGTTCTCAAAGAGATGCTTTAGAAGTTTTGCTGATTGATAATGAAAAAAAGAGCGTTCTATGGAAAACACCAAAAACCTTGTATTCGTTTTTACCTCAATGGTCTCCCGATGGAAAATATATCTCTGTTATAAGCTTTAACCCAAAAAGTAATAACTATGGCTTATGGCTGATCTCTCCTGGAACGTATAATGCACTTTTATCTTTTAGTGGGAACCAACAATTTTTGGGTTATAAGTGGGCCCCAAATAGCCAGGCGTTAGCTTTACTTTATGGAGTTAATGAAGGTATCGAGACCAGTGCTTCTTATGAGCCTGGAACTATTACAATGAAAGTCTATCTTTTTATTGTTCCTGTAAATATTCCATTTAAAGGATGGAATAAAACTGGCATGTTATCTTTACCCAATTATTTAATTCCATTATATAACGAAGAACCTCAAAAAGTTATTGATTGGTCTCCCAATAGCGAAGAAATCGCCTTTGTTAGTCAAAGTCCTGAGCCCTCTTTAAGTGGTCTTTTCAAAATTAATTTGACTAGTAAAAGCATTTCTCTTGTGCAGAAGGGAGGAAGTCCTCTCTTTCCTACTTTCTCACCAGATGGAAAGACTATAGCATTTGTTGCTGATAGTGACTCAAGTCAAGACTTTGCTGTAAAGAGTAGGCAAGTGTTTTTAAGGAATGTTGAGGGGACAGAAAAGCGAAGCCTTTCTAAAACCTTCTCTGAAGATCCTCAAATTACTGGATGGGGAGAAAATGATAAGTATTTGCTCATTCAAGAAGGATATAAAACACTCAACCGTCTTTATAAACTTCCTCTCGATGGAGAAAAGCCTGAAGCTGTTAATTTGAATGATGAATATCTTATATCAGCTGTAGCTCTTAATCAGTCCAGAACACGCCTAGGGTTTGTTTTAGAGTCCCTCAGTCTTTCTCCCCGAGCTTTTACTTCTCCTCTTAATCATTTTAACCCTCAAGCGATCTTTGATGATTTTTCTGAAGAGGCATCATTTAAATCTGAAGTGATTCAATGGAAATCTTTTGATGATAAAAATATTGAGGGAATTCTTATTTACCCCACAAGCTATAAAGAGAGTCAGCAATACCCTCTTGTTGTTGCAGCTCATGACGGCCCCTATGAAGCTTGGCAACAGAAGTTTATAGGTGGTTATTATAACGATATGCCTTTCTCTCCTAGCGTTCTTGCTTCTCAAGGATATGCTGTTCTCTTGCCAAACATTCGTGGAAGTTCCAATTATGGCATTGAATTTGCGCAAGCCAATCAAAAGGATCTAGGAGGAGGAGACTTTAAAGATCTCATGGCAGGAGTTGATTCTGTGATTGCCAAAGGAGTCGCGGATCCACAAAAACTTGCCATTTGGGGATGGGGATATGGGGGATACCTAGCAGCCTGGGCAACGACTCAAACAAATCGCTTTAAAGCAGCTATCGTGGGACAGGGAATTACAGATCTCATTACTTCTTCGGGAATGACAGATAAACAAGGGTTTTTGGAATCCTATTTAGGGGGATATTTTTGGGATAATAAGGAGCTTTGGCTTTCTCGCTCACCTATTATGCACGTGGAAAAAGTTCAAACACCGACCCTACTTCAATATGATGCTAGTTTTCTTGTTTATCAAGGGAAGGAACTTGGGTACGCCTTGAGAAGAAAGAACATTCCCGTGGAGTTAATGATCTTTCAGTTAGAAAACCATCTGTTTGAATTATATTCAGCTTCTCGGCAACTCGGAATGGAGTCAACCTTAAACTGGCTAGATACTTATATAAAGTCTGAGGGCAAACAACCCCAAAATAGTGAAATTAAGGAGAATTGAGATGCGGAAGTTCTTATTACTCTTAAGCATTCTTGGGTTTCTACGATCACATTGCCATGCTGAACAACAAGATTCTAAGGAGCAAAGCATAGAGGCTCCTATAAAATACAAATA
>JAIEOZ010000139.1 GCA_019750035.1 Alphaproteobacteria bacterium
TTTGGAATTTTTCAGGAAATTAAGAACGCAGGAGAGGCCTATAAAGTATATATCCCTGGTACTTTACCACCAAAGCTAAACTTAGAGCCTTTTTACACTTTACTAGACCAAGCTAATCAAGGATTAGGGAAGTTAGATGCCATGACTTTTTTCCTACCTGACGTCAATTTATTCATTTATTTATATGTGCGAAAAGAGGCTCTTTTATCCTCTCAGATTGAAGGCACTCAGTCTTCGCTTACTGATCTTTTTTTAGCAGAAAATAATAAAAAGCCATCTGTGCCTCTCAGCGATATAGAAGAAGTTACTAATTATGTAGCCGCAATTAATTATGGTATTAATAAAATTCAAAACGAGAATTTTCCAATTTCCCTGCGGTTAATTCGGGAAATTCATGACATTTTAATGCGAGGTGTTCGTGGGAAAGATAAAAAGCCAGGTGAGTTTAGATATTCACAAAATTGGATTGGGGGGAGTCGTCCTGGTAATGCAGTCTTTGTTCCTCCTCCTCCTCAAAAGATTATACAATTAATGGGGGATTTGGAGACATTCATTTATGCTCGTAATGTTAGCATGCCTCTTCTTATCAAGGTTGCGTTGATTCACGTGCAATTTGAAAGTATCCACCCCTTCCTTGATGGGAATGGAAGATTAGGTCGCCTCCTCATTACTTTATTACTTTGTGAAAGAAACTTAATAAAGCAGCCTATTTTTTATCTAAGCTACTTCTTTAAAAAACATAGGACAGAGTATTATAACTTGCTTCAGAAAGTGAGAGAAGAGAATCAATGGGATGAATGGATAAAGTTTTTCCTACGAGGAGTTGTTGAAACCTCTAATGATGCCTTTGAAACTGCTATGAAGCTAACGCATTTAATGAAATTAGATCTAGATAAAATCAATAGCTTAGGAAGAGTTTCGCAATCAGTTGAAAAAGTATTCAAATATCTTCAAAGAAAACCTATTGTAGGCATTCCCGAGTTAGCTTCAAGTTTGAAGCTTTCTCCTCATACAGTAAAATTAGCTTTAGATTATCTTGAAAAACTTGAAATAATAAAGGAAATAACAGGGCTCCGGAGAGGGAAGACTTATACCTATGATAAGTATCTTTCCCTTTTAAGAGAGGGAGATGAACCCCTACCATAGCCATAGGATTGACATTTTTATGAAAAAGACCTAGCGCTTCCTATTGAAAGGGACGAATAGTGGCGTAAAGCATAGGCTTACCCGCTTTCATCGTAAGTCTAAGGAAATCCGCCCCTCGAAGCTATAACGATCATATATTCTTTTCTCTTGATTTTCCTTAAGATTTCCCGTTTTTGAATGGTCTCCGAATTTTAATTCATTTAAATATTTTTTAAGTTTTTTTTGAAAAAATTAATACAATTATTTTTAAGAATATCATATGGGAGCTAGAAATGAGCAGATCATCTGCAATTAAAGCATTCGTTTTAATTTTTATAATTTTTCCTTGCTTAGTAAAAGCTGTTTTGATCCTTAAGGAGCCCTATCAAGGACGGCTAGACATCATTGGCGGTGATTTTTTCGACCACTAAAAATGTGACAGGAAAGATGACTTTTTGCAATTAATTTTCTAGAATAGGTTGCTTCCGTGATTTTTTGTTTTTAAAGAAGACATTTCATGTTTCAGAATCCCTGGGACGATTGAGGGGAGAGGGTATAATATAACTTATTGTTTTTAAGCGATAAGTATTCCCTTGTCCAAAACTCAATTTAATTAGCTTGAGAAAGTGCAGCTGCAATTGTTTCGGAAGCAGAAAAATGAGGCGTTATATCTTGGTTATGGTTTTTTTGTTCGCACGTTTCTTGAAATCCTGCTTGCAAAAACTTGATGCGCCCTACCTGTAATTCACTCTGCACATGAGCGTTATGAACCGCATTCATTGCAGTATTATGATATACGACTACTGCGCCAGCTGGCAAAACGTCTATGCATTCCGAAATGGAAGAAGTGGATTCCCCAGGAACCAAGATATTTGAATTCGTTGCACGTACCGTGCCGAGCAAAAAATCCATATCTTGAGATGTTGAGACACCGAATTGAAAGTCAAATAAGGAAAGCTGATTTTCAGGAATGTTGGATTGTATGAGTTCATCCAAAAAAGCTTGGGTTATAAAATCTTTTTGTCCATCGCGATGGGCCTCTTTTTTTTCTGTAAGTGTTTTTGGGTCATATTTTCCAGTTCTGGGTCCATTGATAACGAGTAAATGCTTATCCTCCAAAATGTTTGCAACGTAACGAGCAAGCTCACGTGCATTTGTTTCTGAAAACACCAAAATCTCATTGTCAGGAGTTGGGGCATCTCCCGCTAAAATAATGCCTAAATAAGAATCACGTGGTGGAAGATTATCTTTATTTTCATCATAGGAACGGCAAATCTCTTCTATTTGCCGATTATGAGAAACGCCAACTGTCCTTATCAATTGTGTATTTGTATGGGCAACCGTATCTTCAAAGCTTCCAAGAGAATGTAAGGGGAGAGCTATAAAGTCTACTTTTCCGGGGAGATTAGGATGATTAGCTGTTACCATATGACAGAGGTGAATAGTCGTGGCTTCCTCAAAAGGGAGCAAGTCAGCAAAAGAAGCAACTGTTTTTTCTCCAACTCCCAGAATTATAGGTTTTTTTTCTTTACTTTCAATGGCTCTCTTAACAGAGGACTTTAATTGTTCTTCTTGTCCAATATTAAATTCTTCTACTTCTAAATCATTAACCACCTTAGCATAAGCGCGGATAACCCCACGGACTTGATTTTCGTCGCCTTTATGCCCAAAATCACGGTAAACAAAGAGAACCTGAGAAGCGAACGCTGTATTAAATAAAAACAATACGAATATAAAAAATAATTTAGATAATAAATTATGTTGAAAGTTCATTATTTTTTCTCCATTTTTCTCAGATTAGAAAGCAACATATAACCTTCCTCAAGTTTTTTTATCATCATTTTGAAAGTTATGAAAATATAATTTCACGCTCATGAGCTGTGGTTAGCTCATTCCTTAGCGAATCGCAAAAGTTGCTTATAAAAAATATCAAGCAGCAATTTGTTTCTCATTCGCAATGGCCTCCAAACCATCAGAAAATTTGACACCTGAAATGATCTTTGGCAACTGATTTTTACCATCAATTTTTCGCCAGGTTTTCTCCGCATTTTTGATCAGTTTGAAAACCATAATGATCCCCTCACGAGGCATCCCTTAGAGCGCCTGGTTCTGTATCTTACCGTTGCAAAAGTGCTCTCAATAGGATTTGTCGTGCGAATATGCTTCCAATGTTCGGCAGGAAAATCATAAAAAGCTAGCAATTCATCTCGGTCCTTTTTCAAGCACTCTGTTGCCTGGGAGTATTTTTTCTCATATTTATCAAGGAATAAAGCAAAGGCATTATTAGCTTCCTCTCTGCTTTCAGCCATCCAGATGCTGTGTAGGTCATCTTTCACCTTGCTTTGGAGGGATTTGGGAAATTTGTTCAAAACATTTCCTGACTTATGAAACCAACACCTTTGATGACGTGTTTGTGCCCAGACCTCTTCCAAAGCCTTCCAAAAACCCAGGGCTCCATCTCCGATGACTAATTTTGGTGGAATAGAAAGACCACGCGCTTTTAAATCAAGCAAGAGCTCGCCCCAACTTTGCGCACTTTCCCGATATCCATCAATGAAGCCAACAAGTTCCTTCTTGCCCTCTGGTGTGGCTCCAATAATTACCAGCATACATTGCTTGTCATTTCCCATTCGGGCTTGAAAATAAATACCGTCAACCCACATGTAGACGAAGTTTTTGCTCTCTAATCGCCTCTTCTGTCATTGATTCAGCTCCTCTTTCCATTGTTTCCGCAACCGAAGTACGCTATCAGCAGAAAATCCATCCGCGTCCCTGCCCAGCAACAACGTCAGATTATTTGTATTCAATTACCCTGTATAAGAGGGTAATTGTTAAAATATCCTCTTGGTAAGCCAAAGAATAGGATATATCATCATAACCTTTAAATACCAACATCTTATCTTCTAGAAACTTTATAAGGATGACGAATTGACTAACTCAAATTACCTTACCCCAAAGCAAGAAAATCAATTAAATAATCCGGCTAAGTTATTGGTTGAGGATATCAGTCAATTAATTGAGGAAGCACGAAACAATGTTGCTCGTGAATACAATTCAACACAAGTTTTGCTTTGCTGGTTGATTGGAAGGCGTATTGATGAGGAGATTTTGAAATTTCAACGTGCAGAATATGGAGAAAGCATTGTTGCTTCTCTTGTAGATGAGCTTTCATTAAGGTATGGGCGAGGTTACAGCAGACCTAATATTTTTAGAATGATCAAATTTTCTAAGCTTTTTCCAGATCGTAAGATTGTCTCAACACTGTC
>JAIEOZ010000324.1 GCA_019750035.1 Alphaproteobacteria bacterium
TACAATAAGAAGGTGAGTATGGCTAAAGCTGTTGTATTATGTATCTTAGATGGATGGGGTCATCGTGAAAACGGAGCTGACAATGCAATTGCGCATGCCAAAACACCTCACTGGGATCACTGTCTTGCCCATTCACCTCACACCCTTTTGGAAGCTTCTGAACTTAATGTTGGCCTTCCCAAAGACCAAATGGGTAACTCAGAAGTGGGACATATGAACATCGGTGCGGGCCGAGTAATCCTCCAAGATCTCCCTCGCATTGATGAAGCCATCGCCAATAATGCGCTTAAAAGTTTGCCCTCCCTTAAAGACTTTATTAAAGCTCTAAAGAAAACGAAAGGAACGTGCCATCTCCTTGGATTATTATCTTCTGGTGGCGTTCATTCCCATGAGCGCCATCTGAAAGCTTTAGCGGCCATCATTGCCCATGAACAAATTCCAGTAGCTGTTCATGCCTTTTTAGATGGAAGGGATACGCCTCCTAAAAGCGCGGAAGAATCTCTTGCCTCTTTTTTAAATTTTACGCAAGCACACCCAGGCGTTTTCCTAGCGAGTTTGGGGGGACGTTACTATGCTATGGATCGAGATCAAAGATGGGATCGCATCCAAAAAGCCTACGAACCGATATCAACGGGAAAACCCTGTACTCATGAGGCCCTTTCTTATCTTCATGAAAGTTACAAAGCCGGGATAACAGATGAATTTGTTATTCCCACAGCTCTTTCTCCCTATCAAGGTATGAAGGACGGTGATGGTCTACTCATGGCAAATTTCAGAGCCGATCGTGTGCGCCAAATTTTAGCCGCTTTTTTAGACCCTCAGTTTAAGAATTTTTTTCGACCCCACAGTATTAAGTTTTCTGCTGCTCTGGGATTTACAGAGTATTCAAAAACCCTAAATCAATGGATGGGAACCCTCTTCCCCTCCTCTCCCCTTGACAATGTTTTAGGGGCTATCCTTTCAGAACATGGCCTTAACCAATTGCGTCTTGCAGAAACCGAAAAATATGCCCATGTCACTTTTTTCTTTAATGGGGGACGGGAAGAGGTTTTTCCAGGTGAAGACCGCATCCTGATTCCTTCTCCCACCGTTGCAACTTATGATCTTAAACCCGAAATGTCTGCTCCTGAACTCACAGATTGTTTAGTGGACGCTATTGAAAGCCAAAAATATGCTCTGATCGTCGTTAATTACGCCAACGCAGATATGGTCGGCCATACAGGCAATTTTGAAGCGGCTCAAAAAGCCATTGAAACAATTGACCTCTGTTTAGGGCGCATAGGCGCTGCCGTTGAAAAAACAGGAGCGTGTCTTCTGATAACAGCCGATCATGGGAATGCTGAGATGATGTATGATAAGACTCTAAAATCACCCCACACGGCCCATACGACAAACCCTGTTCCTTTTGTCATGTTCAATGGCCCCACGGCGACACTCCGTCACGGTAAACTTTGCGATATTGCACCAACCATTTTGCAAATTTTGACTCTTCCTCAACCTTCCTCTATGACAGGTCGTTCCCTCTTGGAGTTAAAATATGGATAAGTATTTTTTATTTTTTTTGCTTTTTCTTCTGACAAATTCTTCAAAAGCTCAAGATCTACAAAAGGAAGTCAAGGATATCCACAAGCAAAGACTCGAGCTTTCAGTTGATAAACAGCGACTTTTAAAAGAAATCACCGAATATCAAAAAGAGCTTCAGAATCTTTCTTTAACAAACGAAGAAAAGAAATCACTTATTTCGAAACGTCATGAAGACATTGCAAATCAACTCGCTCTTTTAGCCCGTCTTGGCCGGGTGAATTCTTTACGTATACTCGTCGATCCAGCAATAACGCAAAATACACTGCGGAGCATCACATTAGTTCGCGCATTTACAACTTCGCTCAAACAACACATTCAACAAACACTGGCTGATCTTAATGAGGCCTCCGCCCTATCCAAAGAAATTGAAGAAAAAACTCAAACAAACCTTCAATTTCTCAGAAATATTGAGTTCCAGCAAACGCAACTTGGTGTTTTAGAAAAGCAAGCCATTGAGAGTTTTAAGAAAAATGAGTTAGACCGACTTGCTGATGAGGAAGATGTTAATACTCTTTTAGATGAAAGTCGCACCACTCTTTCAAAAAAAGAAAAATCTGCCGCAGAAGCTGCCGTAAAACAAGGGCTGCCTTTCCGTCGGCTTGAACGCCCTGTAATAGGGAATATTATTAAGGACCAAACTTTACAAAATGAATTCAGTCCTCAGGCTAAAGGAATTATTTTTGAAACACCAAAAAATGCTGAAGTCTCTGCTCCCTTTTCAGGAACCATTGTTTTTAAAGGACCTTTTCGCTCTCAAGACGATATTTTAATCCTTGATCACGGAGAAAAGGTTTATACAATTTTTATGGGAATACATAAAATTAATGCACAAGTTGGGCAAAAAGTATATGCTGGTGAAAAATTGGGAACGATGGCAGGGTACGGAGCTAAACTACCGAAACTTTATATTGAGTTGAGGCAAGAAGGGAAATCTATCGATCCTAGCCCATACCTTTTAGATTAAATAAATGGAGTAATCAATGATTTCTAGAATACCGAGTTTTTTTAGCGTTGCACTTCTTTCAACCGTCGCCGTTATAAGTTTTATTTCTTTTGCTCATACCAAAGAGGAAACAAAAGAAGCGCCCTCTCAAGAAAAAATTTCAACAGCGCCCCATTTAGATTCCCAAACCTTTGATACGATTCTTGCCCGTATCAAGGATGAATATGTAGAAAAAATTGACGATGAAAAGCTTTTAGCAGGAGCGCTCAATGGAATGCTTTCTTCTCTTGACCCGCATTCCGCCTATTTTGATCCCAAAAGCTACGAAGAACTGCAAGCTCAAACGAAGGGTGAGTTTGGTGGACTTGGAATGGAAGTCACCATGGAAAATAACCTTGTTAAGATTATTTCTCCCATTGATGACACCCCTGCTCAAAAAGCCGGCCTGCAAGCCGGAGACCTTATTGTTGGAATCGATAAAAAGCCTGTTTCCGGGATGACACTTATCGAAGCGGTGCAACTCCTTCGCGGAAAGCCTGGATCTCAAGTTCAATTGCATATCAAGCGGGAAGGAAAGGACGTTTTCGAAGTAAAGCTTTCACGGGCCATTATTCAAGTAAAATCTGTCAAATGGCATACGGAAGGCAATGTAGGATATATCCGGATTGCCATTTTTAATGAAAACACAGTTCCGCTTTTAAAAGAAGCTATCGCCGACCTTAAAAAGAAACTTGGTGACAAGATGGAAGGTCTCGTTTTGGATGTCCGCAATGACCCAGGAGGTCTTTTGCCAGCTGCGATTGAGGCAACTGCCCTTTTCTTAAATAAGGGTCAAGAGATTTTATCAACACGTGGGCGTAGTACGGAAACAGAACCCCGCGCGTATGCTGAGGGAACAGATCTTACGCAAGGTATCCCCATTGTCGTTTTGGTGAATGGAGGATCAGCTTCGGCTTCTGAAATCCTTGCCGGTGCTTTGCAAGATAATCATCGTGCTCTGGTCGTCGGGACAAAGACATTTGGAAAAGGCTCAGTGCAAGTTCTCTTGCCCCTTACCAATGGAGGAGCCATCAAACTTACAATTGCTCGATATTACACCCCTTCTGGCCGATCTATTCAAGCCAAGGGCATTGAGCCCGATATTATCGTAGAGCAAATCCAAAATAAACTTGAAAAAGTGGATGATGCTGATTTCCTCCACGAACAAGATATTACGGGAGCACTTGACGTTCCTAAAGAGCCAAAACCTGAAACATCTTCTTCTAAAGAAAAAGAAGCCGCGCAGAAAAAGAAGGAAGAAGACGCCCTCGATCCTGATAAACAAAAAAAGAAAAAAGAAGTGCAAGATTATCAATTAATGCGGGCTGTCGATATTGTTCGCACCATGGCCATTACCCAAAAATATGATCAGGAAAATAAAAAGTGTGAAAAGGGAAAATAAAAATCGTGAAATTCCACGAGCTTATACAAATACCGTCATTTAAGTTTACGTTTCTAAATTACTTTGTCGGGACTTCATCCCTCCGCGCAATGACGAATATATTGTTTTTAAATATAAAATCGACAGTACGAGGCCTCATGGGGTCGTGGCAATCCAGAAGCGTAAACTTAAATTACCGTACTGGGTAATATACAATCTGTATAAAACAAATGACCTACCTAAGGATAAGAACCTAGCCACCGGCGTGTCATCCCCTTGACACGCGGGGATCCAACAACTATTTGATACAAAATAACTTTTTCAAGAGGGATGTCTTTGTTACATTTTGATTATTCACCACAAAGAGCACCTTCTCACTTCAATGCTTTTCTGGATCCCCGCCTGCGCGCACTAGTGTCCGGGGAAAATAAATGCGCTTCTCTCAATAACTCTCTCCTCCTGTCATCCCGGAATTTAGGAACCCTACG
>JAIEOZ010000232.1 GCA_019750035.1 Alphaproteobacteria bacterium
ATTGTTCTTTCTTCATTCACATAGGTGGGCCTTACAGCTGTCATCATAGCATAAGACTCTTCTAGAGTCCCTACAAGACAGCACAAAATAAATAATTTAAAGCTAATAAATTTTTGCATTTCTCATCTCCTTTTTTATTAGTAAGCTAATTAATTACACTTAAAAAATTACTAATTTAATATAGCTTTTCTGAATCTTAATTATCAAGTTTAAATTTAAAGAAATAATCTACCAATTAAAAAACCAGTTTTTTCTAAGTAATTTCTTCTTATTCATCATAATCGCCATAATGTTGTTTCCATTTTTCAATTCTATTACTTTTTTCATCATCTATAAAAACTCCGTTGCTTCCATTAGGTCCATTCCCATACGCATGAACTCCTATACATGTATATCTATCTTTTTCATCGAGATCAGGATCCTCTCCTTCAATCCAAATACCGCCTCCGCTATATCCTCCACACGTCTCAGCGGCATAGTAAATTCTGTTATTGGAGAAATCCTTAATTTGCAACCCTTTCTTAGCAAACAAAAACTTCCCATTATGTTCATTAGCTGGATATCCTGCCAAATTAATAGCTAAGTTCGCATAGATTGTTGCAAGGTCCAAAGTTCCATAGGCAAATGCTCCTAGACCAAGTTCGCGATCTAATCTAATAAGACCTATATCAGATGATTTTGCGTTTTCTTTTGCTTCGTTTATATTAGGCCCATATATTTTTTTTGCATTTTTGAAATTAGGATGAATGGCAATTCTATCAGCAAAGGCTGAATATTGAGCTGTCTCGTTATCCCCATTTTTTCCCGGATAAAAGTAAGCCTCGCTTGCAGGAAGATCATACTCTATACTGTATAAATTATGCGCTGCTGTAAGCACTGACCTTTTCCCTATTAAAATTCCAGACCCTATTTTCACATGCCCTATTCCTTCTCCAAATTTAATATATAAATGTCCATGTACATGCCAAGGCCACACTGCCGGATCTTCAACTTTTAACAAAAATTCTACATTTGGAGGGTTCATAATTATAGGAAGTATGATTGAATTTGTGGAGTTGTTTTCGTCTCCTGATTGCCCTGTTTCTTGTGAAATGAAATTTTGATAGTTTATTTCTTGTTTTGTTGTTTCTCGCAATGTAATTTTACCCGTCTCGGTCCTATCCGTCGCTACACCTTGATTTTGTCCTATGTTAATAATGTCTTCTTCGTCAATGTTCTCTTCTTCCACACTAAGACTTGTTTTTGGAAAAAGAGTGTAAATAGCACCTACTTCATCATCCGTTAGCACTACTGGTAAAAATCCGCTTTGTTCCCTTTCTTGGCAAAATACTTCCTTCATACTTTGCCCATAGTAGTATGTGTCCTCTATGTTAATAATGTCTTCGTCAATGTTCTCTTCTTTCACACTAGGGTTTGTTTTCGGAAAAAGAGTGTAAATGACGCCTACTTCGTCATCCGGCACTAATGGTGAAAATCCGCTTTGTTCTCTTTCTTGGCAAGCTACTTCTTTCATACTTTGTCCATAGTAGTATGTATTCTCTACAGAATCATATTTAAGTGTGCCTGAAATAGGCGGTAAGATTTTCTGATTTAATCTTAAACGTAAGCCATCAAAGTCTATTTTAGATTCAATTTTTTTCTTGGGGGAAGTTTTTAAGCTTAGGCTTTCTTCTGCTATCTTATCTTCTTCAAGATCTATCATTGCAAGAGCTCTCTCAGAGAAACCTAATAAGGCAAAAAAACAAATAGAAACGATCCAACTTACCTTCATATAAACTTAAGGCTTTATGTTTGTTAATTATTTTTTCTTATCATAAAAGGGCTTGCACACAATATGATTAATGTAGATACTATTTTTACTAAGAATGGTTTTGTCAAGATAAAATTAAGAAAATACTTTGAATCGCTTTCTCTTTAATTTGAAAGCGGTTGCTATAATTAAAAATTTAACAAATGGAGGCAACCATGAAGTTACAAAATCTACTTGCATGTTTTACCTTAATAATATTTTCATTTTTATTAAGTGCTTTACCCCCTTCTTTTAACATTCCGGCCTTAGGTATGGACTCAGTAGATAAAGAAGAGGATGCAGAAGTAATTTTAAAACAAGTTTATAGCAAAATCTGCCCTCCTCCCTCTGAGGAAGAAGAGCCACAATATGCTGAGACGATTGAAAATCGTCTCAAAGAGCACATTGATGAAGTTATTCAACAAGAAAATAAGATGCTGGAAGAGAAAAATTTAGAAAACAAAAATTATTTTATACGGAGATTTAGGGAAGCTACCACAACTCCTCTCAAGGGCCTTGAAGTCCCTCAAAGTGGTAGCTTGGATGGAGAAGAAATAGAAGAATTAGACAGATCACCTCCAAAAAGAGGCATTGCTGAACCTACAATAAATATTATCGAAGACTTACCAGATATCGAGCCTTTGCCAGATTTTGCACTCTTATCGTATGAAGATTTATCACATGAAGATATTATCGTGCTGCCCGCACCATCTCAAAAAGAAAAGGATAGACCTGTAGCTCAACCTATCGAGCAACAAGATTTATGGTCAAGACTTGGTATAGAGAAAAAGTATGCGACTATCCTTTCCATTGATGGAGGAGGATTTAGAGGCTATATGCCCGCTCTTTGGGTTAACCATATTGAGCATAAGAGCCTGGCAGGCAGAAAAATTTCTGAAATATTTGACTTTATCGGAGGAACTTCAATTGGAGGCATTGTAGCTCTTGGTTTAACTTCCCCAAGCATAGAAGACTCCAGTCAAGTTGTTGACCTTTTTGAAAAAGAAGGTGCCAATATCTTCCCTCAAAGAGCTGCGTATAACATTCCTGCAAAGTTATTTGATAAAATATGGAATGTTAATCATGCAAAGTATAATCCTTTGCCTTTAGAAAATTTACTTAGGGGTTATTTTGGTGATTATAAATTAAAGGATGCAAAAACGAACATAGTTTTAACTTCAGCTAATAGCAACTACCATACTCCTTTTCTTTTCACAAGTTATAATGAAAATGTAATGGGTCTTGAGATGTGGAAAGCAGGTCGTGCAACATCCGCAGCTCCTACTTATTTCCCTGGGTTTAGAATAGATTCCCATAATTATGTTGATGGAGGACTTTATCATAACAATCCTGCGATGCTTCTTTCAACAGAAGCAATTATGTTAGCTCGTCAAAAAGATAAACTCCTTACTTATGACAACATGGTAATGCTTTCATTAGGAACAGGGGAGATGCCTATACAACATATCCTTCCAACTAATAGCGGACTTGTTTCTTTTTCAAAAAAACAGACCGTAGCCACTCCTCTTATTGAAATGATGATGAATTTCCATTCAGTCGGCGTTCATACGAACATGGAGTCTCTCTTAGGGAATAATTATAAGAGAATTAACCCATTATTAAGATATATGGAATTAGACCAAGCATCTCTACAAAATAAATTTGATCTTAAAGAAGCAGCAGAAGCTCAATATGAGATTCTTGATACACTCTTTACAGACGGAGTTTTTAGACACATTCTTGAAGCTGATGAACGTCTTTTTGATCGTAAAAATCAAAATTATTTTGATTTATAATAAATTTTTTATTATATGTTAAAGGTAGGGGCATGATAGCTGTTCTTTAGGAGGTTCCTATCCGAAGGGCTTAAAACAAGGTAACAGACCTCTGAAAACCCTAGTATTCAAGGTTTTCAGAGGTTCCGAGTTTTTTAAATTTGGAGCTGTAGAAATCAGATATGTGGGACTGTTAACAAAGTAGATGAAGAGCTTTGATGATAACAAGAAAAACAAAGGAAGAGCATATAATATCAAGTTTATCAGTCCTAAGAGCAATACGCTTATTTTTTTTAAGTCGACCAAAGAAGCGTTCAATTAATATATAAGTTGTATAGAGATCTTCGTCATAAGAATTTTTTTCTCCTTTGCTTGGTTGAGAATCAGAAAATGATTTACGCTCTTATCGCTTTAAATCCAATTTTACAAAAATTATCCTATGCTCCCTTCCATCTGTCTTCTCCTCCAACAAACTCCATTTAGACGCTTTAACTCATTGCGTACGTAAAGAGCGAAGAGGTGAATAATTATCAACGTCATCTTAAAAGTGGTAAATCTCTGCATACGAGTCAAAGTGAAAGATCTCTTTCATTTATCCTTAAAAGCTCTCGAGTTATTGTGAGAGTTGTTATTTCTAGAGACGCTTTAGCTTGGGTTTGAACATGTCTGTTCTCTTGACCATAAGGTAATTTTCCTTCAAAGGACGTATTTCTAAAAAGAAAATCTCCTTCTTTTCGTCGGAGAAATTCAACTTCATGGGAGCCTAATTCTTTTGCAGGATGAGCATAATTCTTTGTCTCGAGCTCTCGTGAAATTTGGACCATGCTCTCAATTTGACCACTGGTGGGTTTCTCTCCATGGGTTTCTTTATATCTTAGAA
>JAIEOZ010000228.1 GCA_019750035.1 Alphaproteobacteria bacterium
GCTCCTTTAATTTTAGCCAAGCTGCCGAAACTAAAAACGCTGAAAATCTCCTTCTTATTGATGATCCTGCTCTCGCCCAAGTTTATAAGGAAAACTGGAAATATCGAGCAAGAAAAGCTCACCAGCTTTTTAAATAACTAAAAATAGAAATACCTTTAAGCATTACGAAAAAGCTTTAACAATCTATATAATTTTAATGAAAAACGAGGAATTTCCTGGACTTTTCATGGAAATTCTTGCAAAAGAAGATAAATTATGAGATCTTAAATAATAACATTTAAAAGAGGTAAAGTATATTATGCTTTCCAAGTTTCTTGATCCAAAGAACGACGTCGCTTTCAAAAAAATATTCGGCACGGAAAAAAACAAGGATATACTCATCCATTTCCTCAACGATATGATTACGTTCAAAGAAAACGGGCCTATCAAAGAGGTGACGTTCTTGAAAACCACTCAAGATCCTGAAACAGCTGCTAAAAAAACAAGCATTGTCGATATTTTATGCAAAGACAACAAAGGAAACCAATATATCGTTGAGATGCAGGTTGCCAAGGAAAAGGGGTTTGAAAAAAGGGCGCAATACTACGCTTCCAAAGCTTATATCTCTCAAGTACACGTGGGAGGGGAATATCATAACCTTAAGGAAGTTATTTTCTTAGCGATCGCTGAATTTGTCATGTTTCCCAAAAAAGAACATTGGAAATCAGACCATGTAATTTTAGATAGAGAAAGTTATGAACATGATCTAAAAGGCTTCTCATTTACGTTTTTAGAGCTTCCTAAATTTCGGAAGTCTATTCATGAACTTTCTAATATCCCTGAAAAATGGATGTATTTTTTTAAACACGCTGAAGAGACGTCAGAAGAGGATCTTCAAAAAATCATAGGTCATGATCAGATTATTGAGAGAGCTTATGATGCGCTCAACCGCTTTTCCTGGAATGAGGAAGAATTATTAACTTATGCGCAAGCAGAAAAATACGAGGGAGCTTATCATGCTTCCTTGGCACAAAAATTTGATGAGGGAGTTGAAAAAGGTATTGAAAAAGGAGTCGAAAAAATAGCAAAAAATATGCTTATGAGCGACATTAATATTGAAATTATAGCCTCTATAACAGGACTTACGGCGCAAAAAATAAAAAATCTTTCCTCTAATACAGAGGAAAAATAGTCTTGTTATGTATTATTATTACTTACCTCATAGCCTTCTACAAGAAAGTTTGCTGAGCTTTCAAAAGGTTGCAAATCCTTTGGTCGCAAAATCGAGGTCTAATGACCCACCCAAGGATATTTATTTTCCTAAATTTAATTTGACATTTAATAAAAACTTAGTATCATTTATTAAAAAAGATCGAATAAGTCTACTCGTTTCAATCTTTTGTATTTACTCTTCATTACCATCCTTCGCCATGAATGATCAAGAAGAGTTGAGGACCATGGCGCAAATCATACTTAAACAAAACTCTTTTAGCGACGAGACAGTCCAATCACTGAAGAAGTTGATGGTCCTTAGACAACTCCCAGCAGAGATGAAGGGACATGAATTTGTCAGTTGTTGTTTCAGAGACAATGAATCACAACAAGTGAGTTATTTTTTGTCCCAAGCATCACATCTAACCACTCTTAACCTTAGTGAAAATAATTTTACATCAGAGTCATTACCCCATATTTTTCAAGCGATCAACCACCATCCTGGATTGACAGAGTTAGATGTTTCTTCCAATTCCCTAAATGATGAAGGAGGAAAAAGGCTCTTGGAATTCATTAAGAATAAACCTAACATAAAAATATTGAAATATTAAGTAACAGGCTTTTAGTATTTTTGTTGAGCAGTTTTTCCGTTTTTGTAGGAGTTATGCTTCCAATCTGACTTGTAAACACACAGAGGGTTCCATCCGAATGGATTTTTGATACTGTGTAACAGCAGCTTATGAATTTGTTGTTTACTTATAGACTGTATAACCCCTTGTTCTATATAAATTCCCTTAACCAGTACAGCGGCTAAAAGCGATGCGTAGCGCCGCTCCAACTTTAGCCGCTGAACTATTTACTGAAATTTTGAGGTCAGCTTCCTCGATAAGTCCTTCACACCTCCATACCTCTAGGTCTTCATGATGGCTAGGGCGGATCGTAAGAACATTTTCGTGGCGTTCAATCATACAGCTTTTCATATTCTGAAATAATTCTGTTTTATTTTTGTAACCGTAGCGAGTTACCATTTTTTTGATCCAAGCAACATAGTGTTCTTCCGCCACTTTTTCTAATGCGCATTCTTCTTTATATGACAAAAATCGACTTTGTTTTAGAGCGTCAAGAACAGCCTTACCAAGCCCCTCATTTGGCGTATCCGCTATTAATAAATACTCGGTTGTTGTAGGGTCTGCCATAAGAAAATTGTAGCCCGAGTAAGCCTGAATACAAATAAAATCTCCATTGTATTCAACACCCACACACTTTATTCGAAGGGGTTCATTCATTTTATTTCACCTTTCATAAAGGAGCTTCTCATTTATTTTACACAGCCCTTACCGATCCATATTCGTTCGAGACATGTCTTCAATTTTTATAACGATGTTTTTATGAACATATGGATTTATCTGTAAAACAATCTGCAACATGTCCCTCTTTTTGCCGATTGATAAATATACCGTTCTGAACCTCCGCATAGAGCGTTTGATAAACTCTGAGGGCCAATCCCTTACTTGTCAATCTCACAGGCTTCCAAAATGAATTGACGCCCCCCTCTGTATCAAATTTTTTGAGGAGGTTTTCAATCGGTAGAGTTCTATCTTCATTAAGAGCCTCTTGAATTGTACTTTTTGAGCCCATCATCGATCGGTTAAATTGTACTGTAATCTGCAATGTAATCATGTCGCTCGTTTCGCCTATTACCGATACTGCTATCCACTTTGTTCTTTTTTATTGAATCTTTAGAAAAATTATAGATTTTTTCCTATAATGACCACTTTTTAGCTGCATCCTCTTTAATTCAAATTCCTGAGTGACGAGTCAAATTTCCTGTCATTTTAATTCTATTCAACATGAATTTCTCCTCTTCTTGAGTTAGGAATGTGGGGTATGAACGGAAGATGAGCTTGCACCGTTTTTTGCAGCAGTGGGGATCATAAGCTGTGTTCGAAAAGCTTTTACAGAGGATAGAAGTTGCCTTTTCTCCCCCCTTCCCTTCGATTTGTACTCTAATGTTTCTGGCCTTCGGGTACGTCCTTTGCATAATGGATAAGAGATTCAAGCGAACCTTCTCTATTCGGTTAATACTTTGTTGATCCTCACTCTTGATCCAAACGAGTTTTCCATCAAACTCTACAAACCGTGCCTTGACAATGTCTTTGAGCTCAAACAAAGAAATCTGATTGTTTTGTTGGCTTCCACCATTCAGCAGACTATCTCCGCTGAGCTGCATACACCATTCTTTCCAAATTGGGTCTTCAATAGAGTCTAAAATTTTTCTTCTTTCTTCTCCTCTGCTGAGATGACCTTCTTCTTTGTGTTGAGGCTCCTCAGAAGTTTCAAAATTTCCCTCTAAGATTTTGAGAATATTATCTTTTGATAAAATCCAATCAAAGGTAACACGCCACTTGTTAATCCCCTTCCCCATAAGAAACGGAGACGCTTTCACACGCTCACAAAACCTCTCCCATTCCTGTAAATCATTTTTAAGATATTGGTTAAGAAGAAGTTTTAACTGACGCTTTCGACCTACTGTCAAGAAAACAACTTCTTGCCCAACATGCTTTTTCCAAAGCTCAACTGCCTTTTCAAAAATTGACTCCAACTGACTTTCTCTTACAACAGGTTCTTTGGGAATATGCTCTTTTTTTTGGTGAGCGTTTTTTTGAACAGAAATTTTTTGAAGCTCGCACGCGCGTTGTGTGTGATCTCTGTTTGTATTCTCTGGGTAGTCTCTGTTTAAGTATATGAAGGAGCAATTTTGTACATTCGAAGTTTCATTTTGAAACTTCGAGGTTTCAAAATGAAACTTCGACGTTTCTGCGGCTTTCAGAGGGTTTGCTCGATTTTCTTTCACAAAAAGCGGCATTTCTTTTAAAGAGAATCCAGGAAGATGATATCCCAGAGCTAAGAGATCACTTTGAAGCTTTTTTAGATTCAATCGATATTGAGTTGTTTTATCCCATCTATTATGAGGGTTTGTCCTTTCATCAACCCACTCCTTTTCCATAAGAAAGTTTAAATACCGTCTCATCGTAGATCGGGAAACACGCAGCATTGTCTCTTTTATAAGATCATCTGCCGTTTTATAGATCCACCCATGGCGAGGAAGGACGTTGCAATCTCCGTTAACAGATCTCTCTTCTTCTAAAAGAAGGTCAAAATCTTTTACACGCTGAGTCCAATATAAAAGCTGATTGAGAACTGATCTTGCTACAGTAAAACGGACAATAGGAACCGAGATGGGTTAATGTTAAATAAAGGAGAAGACATGACCCA
>JAIEOZ010000183.1 GCA_019750035.1 Alphaproteobacteria bacterium
CATCGTCTTGGCACAGCTGAAATTGAAGATGCCATCAATAGTCACGAAGCTGTTATAGAATCAGCAGTTGTAGGATACCCTCATGAAATCAAGGGACAAGCGATCTATGCCTATGTTATTTTAAAGGCGGAGATTCAAGTGTATCCTGCACTCAAACAAAAAATTATACTCCATGTGCGGCAAGCCATAGGCCCCATTGCCACACTCGATGCTATTCTTTTCACGTCAGGTCTGCCGAAAACCAGATCTGGAAAAATCATGCGTCGCATTTTACGAAAGCTTGCTGCGGGAGAAGCTGATTCTCTAGGGGACATCTCTACACTCGCTGATTCTTCCGTCGTGGAAGAATTGATTCGATTGATAAATCTTGTTGAGTAATTCTTCAATTAATTATTTAAATTGAGTCGCTTAGGGAGCAGGGTTGCTTTTTGAGTGTTTTTTAGGTATTACAATAAGGTCGTTAATAAGGATGAGTGTATACATTGTTTATACAAACAGAGGAAACACCAAATCCAAACACATTGAAATTTCTTCCCGGCCGTCTTCTCATGTCAGAAGGAACGGCAGATTTTAAATCGCGGGATGAAGCTTCTCAATCTCCCCTTGCGCTTAAGCTTTTTGAGATCAGTGGAGTGAGAGGCGTTTTCTTTGGATCGGATTTTATTACAGTCTCTAAGGAAGAGGCTTCCCCATGGGCAGTTCTTAAACCTGCCCTTTTGGGAGCCATAATGGAACATTTTATTACACATCAGCCCTTGTTTTATGAAAAGAGAACTCTTACCTCTCTAGAAGACGATACGGATCCCATAGTGATTCAAATTCAAGAAATCTTAGACACTCGCATTCGGCCTGCCGTGGCGATGGATGGGGGTGATATTGTCTTTGATCGCTTTGAAGAGGGTATTGTTTATGTACGTATGCAGGGGGCTTGTTCTGGATGTCCGAGTTCATCAGCAACCCTAAAGGCGGGAATTGAAAATATGCTTCGTCATTATGTACCGGAAGTGCTTGAAGTCAAAGCCGTAGAGAATTAAGGAGTTTATTATGTTGAAGCCATCGAAGATACAGATTTCCCTGATTATTACTTTGGGATTGATGTTATTGGGTCAAATGGGGTGTGTTCTTTATAAAAGCTCCTTTCCTGATTCTCCTTCTGAAAAAATACCTGAAATTAAAGTTACGCATGCTGGACCTGCAAAAGCTTTTGGCCTCGTTCGACCTCAAGAAAAGCATTTTCAGGTGTCCAGTGTCAAAGAGCTCAATCATGTGTTTAATAATTGGGAGTACAACCTCACAAAAGCCAAAAGCGAAGGACATGTACCGCGTTTGTATTTAGCGAAGTTACCCAAGGATATGAGATACAAAAAAAGTGCGGCAAACTCTACTTTTGTTCAAATACTTTTGCCTCATATTTTAAAAGTAAATGAACAGATTTTGGTGGATAGGGCGCGTCTTATAGAGATGCAAAAGCGCCAAAAAGAGGGGCACCATTTATGCTATGCAGAAAGAACGTGGCTTAATAAGCTTGCTTCTGAATATCGATGTAAGTCAACAAGGATTGAGTCTTTGTTAGTCCATGTTGATGTTGTTCCGCCGTCCCTTGCGTTAGCGCAAGCTATTCTAGAAACAGGGGGAGGAAGATCTTCTGCTGCGCTCAAAAAGAATTCTCCCTTTGGTTATATGGCGACCAAAACACAAGTGGCTAAGTTTGAGAGCCTGCTCCATAGTGTACAAGCTTATACGCTAAATCTTAATCGTCACGTTGCTTACACTTCTTTTCGTAAAGAGCGGGCAGCACAAAGAAAATCCAACCAGACTCCCTGTGGACATAAATTAGCCCCGCTTCTGGTGAAATATTCTGTTCGTGGTCCGGCTTATACAAAAGATTTGCAAAATTTAATCCATAACCATGGCTTAAAAGGATATGACAGTATGATACTTGAACAACCTATGCGACTGAAACCTTAAAACAGGGATTTCTCTATTCTTTTATGAAATTTTAATTTTTCCGTTCTAAAGTAAATAAAAATTAAGATAAATATAAGGAGTGGGCTATGGGAAAAGTGACTGAAGATTGTCTCCAGCAGATTTTTTATGATGCCAGAACCCATAATAAGTGGCACGATAAACCCGTTACGGATGAACTTTTACAAGACATTTATAATATTATGCGTCTGGGTCCGACAAGCGCGAATTGTTCTCCCTTAAGGATTTTATTTTTAAAATCAGAAAATGCCAAAGAACGCTTAAGGCCGCACCTTGACCCAGGGAACCTCATTAAAACAATGAAGGCTCCTGCGACAGCTCTTTTTGCCTATGATCTGCAGTTTTATGAAAATTTACCCCATTTATTTCCTTTTGCTGATGCAAAATCATGGTTTGAAGGGAAACATCAGCTTATTGAAGAAACAGCTTTTCGTAATGGCAGTCTTCAAGGAGCTTACTTCATCATTGCGGCTCGCGCTTGTGGTCTTGACTGTGGGCCTATGTCAGGGTTTTCCAAAGAAGGGGTGGATAAAGAATTCTTTCCTGAAGGACGATTTAAATCCAATTTTTTATGTAATCTTGGATATGGAGATCCTGAAGGTCTTCCTGGTCCACGTGCGCCGCGTCTTTCCTTTGACGAAGCTTGTCAGGTTTTTTAGCTGTAGTCTCTCGAAATTGACATATTGCTGAAGGCAATGGGTAAGGTTGTATCTCTTTTTAACGTTTTTCTAGATTATATGATGACTAAGCTGGTTTATTAGGATTAGAGTCAGAAGATTAATGGGACGATAATCTTCTTCCAACGAATAGGATAGCTTGTGATAGCGGTCATTGAAGCTTATAAATCAGGTTTATTTCGATCGCAAAATTGGCTCCCCAATATCATTTCTGGAATTATCGTAGGGATTATTGCGTTACCCTTAGCCATGGCTTTCGCTATTGCCTCCGGAGCAAAACCAGAACAAGGAATTTATACCGCCATTATCTCGGGTGTATGTGTTGGCCTTTTTGGTGGCAGTCAAGTCCAAATTGCAGGGCCTACAGGAGCCTTTATCGTTGTACTTGCTATGATTACTTCGAAATATGGAATTGAAGGAATGCAAATTGCCACTCTTATGGCAGGATTTATTTTAGCATTCATGGGCTTAGCAAAATTAGGGAGTGTTATTAAATTTATTCCTGCTCCTGTTATTGTGGGATTCACGAGTGGGATTGGTGTGATTATTTTTGTTAGCGAATGGAAGGATTTTTTTGGTCTTCCAAAACTTCCAAATCATCTTATCCATTTTCATGAGAAACTTTTCGCTCTTTTAAATTCCTTCCCATATTTAAACTTTACAACAACGGCCCTTGCTCTTATCAGTTTGCTTTTAATGCTCTTCTCTTCAAGAATTCGATATATTAAGCATGTTCCCTCTCCTTTAGTAGCTATGGTTATTGTGACCATTATTCAATCCCTTTTTCAATTTTCTGAAGTTGCGACCATTGGGAATACCTTTGGTAAAATTTCTCAAAAACTACCTTCTTTTCATCTTCCCAATCCCTCTTTTAGCGAAGTTATCGAGCTCATTGGCCCTGCTTTTACAATTGCGCTTTTAGGAGCAATAGAATCACTTCTTTCTGCTGTTGTTGCTGATGGAATGACAGGAACAAGACATAATTCTAATCAAGAACTCATTGGACAAGGTCTTGCCAATATCATTTGCCCTCTTTTCGGCGGCTTTGCTGCAACGGGAGCTATCGCCAGAACAGCGACAAATATTCGCAATGGAGGGAGCTCTCCCCTTGCAGCGCTGGTGCATTCCCTCGTGCTTCTTTTAATTATTGTCTCTCTAGCCTCTGTTGCACAGTACATTCCTCTTTGCGCGCTCGCAGCAATTTTATTTGTTGTGGCTTACAATATGAGTGACTTCCATCACTTTTATTATATGGTACGACATGCTCCAAAAAATGATATTATTATTCTGATTCTAACCTTCATTCTCACTATTTTTACCGATTTAGTTGTTGCTGTAAATGTAGGGGTTATTCTTGCGATTTTCTTATTTACACGGCGGATGAGCCAAGCCGTCTCTGTTGAACAGGAAACCACGAGCAGTCTTCAAGCAACATTAAGTCAATTAAATCTTACCGCACTTCCCTCGGAAATTATCGTCTATAGTATTCAAGGACCTTTCTTTTTTGCAGCTGCAGAAGCCCTTGAACACACTTTATCTGTGACACATACAGATCCAAAAGCAATTATCTTCCGTCTGAAAGGTGTTCCTTTTATGGATATTACTGGATTACAAACCTTTCAAGAAATCATCGAACAATTCCATGGCCGGGGCATTGATATATTGCTTTGTGAAGCAAATCCACGTGTGCAGCACAAGCTAAAAAAAATGGATATTTTTAAATGGATTTATAAAGGCCAGGCATTCACAACTTTAACCGAGGCTTTACAGGCGACTTTAAGAATTTCCTAAGAGCTTAGTTTTT
>JAIEOZ010000137.1 GCA_019750035.1 Alphaproteobacteria bacterium
GAAATTAAAAATGTATCTTGTATCATATCCGCTCATCTTTTCTATACCCTATTTAAAAGGGAAGAATTCTAAGTTTTTAAGGCCGCACTCCGCAAAAGCTTAATTTTTTTTATTAGTTTTTATTCCTTAATCAAAGGACGAACTTCAAGCTCTACAATTATGCTCCTTATACCGCTGATATGTTTAACAGCCTCTTTTGCCATCCATTTTGCAGCATCGGAATGCACGCTGCCTGATAAGGTTACAATTCCTTCCTCTACTTCAACAAATATATTTGTTGCATCAATCCCAGGATCAAATTCTAGAATTTGAGTAATCTCTTTTAAAAGGTCTTCATCTGGTCGCATGATTTTTCTCCATATCTAATTAGTTATTATTTATAATAACTTTTCTACATTTTTTATAAATGAGAAAATCTATAATAAATTAAACTTTAATGAGTTCTATAGGTATATAGAATATAGATTGTTCTGCTTAATCTTGGGTACTTTGCTAAGCTTAGCTGTTGCTGAGGGAGGAATTTGTTCACTTCAAAAGTATACCCGAGGTACACCAAAGGAATTTTAGACACTTTAAAACCACTCTAATTTATTAATTTCACTGGTGCTGGATGTCGGAATCGAACCAACGACCTACTGATTACAAAAGACATATTTCTACGATTTAAAAGTTTACACGATACCATGAAAGACTTGCGTCATGCTCCTGAGGCTTTTAAAGAGGATTTAAAGAAGTTTAGTAAAGAGCTGGCTCAAGATTATGGAGTGCCCTCGGCAGTTGATACCAATAGTCCCTATACCATGGGACATTTTGGGACAAAAAACGGTAACTTATCCCAGCAATCAATAACACCAAAAACCACGAAAGTGCTTGATTTTCCTGTTATATCTTGTTAACGTTTGTCATTAGTGAAACGTTGGGAGGGTCTCCAAAACCGGGGGTTGGGGATTCGAGTCCCTCCACTCCTGCCAAAGTGTTTGTAATTTTTGTTGAACTCTGATATTAGAAGAATGCATCAACCCGGAAAAAGGATTATGGCTAGAACATCGCCCCTTGAATTTATTCGCCAAGTGCGCCAGGAAGTGGCAAAAGTAACATGGCCTTCTCGCAAGGAGACTGTCGTCACAACCATTTTGGTGTTCGTCATGGTGTTTATTTGTGCAGCCTTTTTTTTGGTTGTTGATAAATTTCTTGCATGGAGTATTTCTTTGATTTTAGGAATGGGAGCTTAAAAAGACGATGACGCAGAGTTCCCGCTGGTACGTTGTGAACGTTTACTCAGGTTTTGAGAAAAAAGTTGCAGAACATATTCAAGAACAGGCCGCAAAGAAAAATTTGTCTGAGCAAATCGAAATGATTTTAGTGCCTACGGAAGAGGTGATTGAAATTAAAAAAGGGGCTAAGGTGACCTCTGAGCGGCAATTTTTCCCAGGGTATGTGCTTATTAAAATGGTGCTGACAGATGAAGTGTGGCATTTAGTGCGGCATGTTCCAAAAGTTTCTGGTTTTTTAGGAGCTCGAGGTAAGCCGACACCCGTAAGTCAAGGAGAAGTTGATCGAATTTTGTCCCAAGTTCAAGAAGGGATTCAAAAACCAAAGTCATCTATTAGCTTTGAAACGGGTGAGCAAGTGCGTGTGTGCGAAGGACCATTCAATTCATTTAATGGAATCGTAGAGGAAGTGGATGAAGCGAAACAGCGACTTAAAGTTGCCGTTTCTATTTTTGGTCGGTCTACCCCTATTGACTTAGATTTTGTGCAAGTAGAAAAAATTTAATCCCATTGTAAAGGGATTATGCGGAAGGTGTGCCATCGCCGTACCGCAAACTCAACGGAAAGAGGAGACAAATGGCAAAGAAGATTGAAGGTTATATTAAACTGCAGATTCCTGCAGGCAAAGCCAATCCATCCCCTCCAGTTGGGCCTGCTTTAGGTCAACGAGGGCTTAATATTATGGAATTTTGTAAAGCATTTAATGCGCAAACCCAAAATATGGAACCGGGTATGCCTATCCCTGTGGTGATTACCGCTTATGCTGACCGGACGTTTAGTTTTATTACAAAGACGCCTCCTGTGAGTTATTTCTTAAAGAAGGCCGCAGGTCTTGCCAAAGGATCTACAACTCCTGGAACCGGAACCGTGGGTAAAGTAACGATGGCGCAAGTTCATGAGATTGCTCAGACAAAAATGCAAGATCTGAATGCGAATGATGTCGATGCAGCGTCTCAAATGATTATTGGCTCTGCCCGTTCGATGGGCATTGAGGTTGTGGAGTAGAATGATGACAGGAAAGCGCATTCGTAAAGCCTATGAAGATCTGGATTCTTTATCCGTGTTCTCTGTAAAAGAAGCCATTCGAATTGTAAGGGAACGGGCAACGGCGAAGTTTGATGAAACAATTGAAATCTCGATGAACTTAAATGTGGATCCCCGGAAATCTGATCAGAATATTCGTGGTGTCACTCAACTTCCTGCGGGAACAGGAAAAACTCTACGTGTTGCTGTCTTTGCCAAAGGGGCTAAGGCTGAGGAAGCTCGCCAAGCTGGAGCCGATGTTGTGGGAGATGAAGACTTAGCGGAGAAGGTTCAAGCGGGAGAGATTAATTTCGATCGGTGTATCGCAACGCCTGATATGATGGCTCTCCTTGGTAAGTTGGCACGTGTTTTAGGTCCTCGCGGTCTGATGCCTAACCCAAAGCTAGGAACGGTGACCATGGATGTGGCAGAAGCGATTAAGGCTGCTAAAGGAGGTCAAGTTGAATATCGAGCTGAAAAAGCGGGTATTGTTCATGCAGGGATTGGAAAAGTTAGTTTTTCTGCAGAAGATATCGAGAAAAACTTGCGTTCTTTCGTAGATGCGATTATGAAAGCTAAGCCAACGGGTGTTAAAGGAGCCTATGTTAAGAAAGTATCTCTTTCTTCAACAATGGGACCATCCGTAAGAATTGAATTTGCTGATTTAATGTCAGCTAAGTAATATCGTGAAAGCGATAGAGAAGGGGGTATCTCCTTCTCAAAGCCTGTCCAAGACTGTGGGGATCTTTAGATTTAAAGCATACGCCCCTGCATAGACGGGAGAATCGTAATATGAGGATAGCAGCCTCTAAAGGACGGTTTTCGCGGACGGGACAACCAGTGAATGCTGGTTTTTTGTAACCTAATCCTTGGCTTTTCAAGGATTAAACAATGGAGACGTATCTTGGACCGTAGCGAAAAAAAACAGCTGGTCTCCTCTTTGCGTCAGGACCTAATAGAGTCAAGCTTGGTTGTAGTCGCCCATCAAACGGGTCTTACTGTGACTGAAGTTTCTAATCTGAGGCGCCTGATGCGAGAAGAAGGGGTACAGTTCAAAGTTGCCAAAAATACACTAGCACGCTTGGCTGTTGTGGAAACACAGAATGAAGGCATTCACTCTTTGCTTTCAGGGCCAACAACGCTGGCTTATTCAAAGGATCCTGTTGCGGCTGCAAAGGTCGCTGTAAAGTTTGCCAAAAATAATGAAAAGTTCAAAGTTATTGGAGGGGCTTTATCAGGTAAGGTTTTGAATGAAAAGGATATAGAAACCCTTTCAAAACTTCCTTCTATGGACGAGTTGCGTGCAAAAATTATTGGTATTATTTCAACGCCAGCAACGCGAATTGCTGGTATCTTGCAGGCCCCTGCAGGCCAATTGGCTCGGGTGTTTTCTGCCTATGGAAAAACGGCGTAAGGCGCCCCTATATCTAACAAAGGAGTAACTAAATATGGCTGCGAATCTTGAAAAAATTGTAGAACAACTTTCTGAATTAACGGTAATAGAAGCCGCTGATCTTTCTAAATTGCTTGAAGAAAAGTGGGGCGTAAGCGCTGCTGCTCCTGTCGCAATGGCTGCGGCTGCAGGAATGGTTGCGGAAGCTGCACCAGTTGAAGAAAAGACTGATTTTGAAGTTGTTTTGACGGCTATTGGTGATAAGAAAATTGAAGTCATTAAAGAAGTTCGTGCGATAACAGGTCTTGGCTTGAAAGAAGCTAAAGATCTCGTTGAAGGTGCGCCAAAGACTTTAAAAGATGCAGCACCAAAAACTGAAGCTGAAGAAATTAAGAAAAAGCTTGAAGCTGTAGGCGCCCAAGTGGAGCTAAAGTAGTTAAAGCTTGTGGTCAAAACCCACGAATTTTATTTTTTGCCGACGAGGAAGTCAATTCCTTTGTCGGCGGCGCCTATGTGGAATGGTACACATAATTAATTCAACTTTGATCGATTTATGTAAGAGGCATTAATGGCAAGAACCTATACGGAACGCAAAAGAATTCGCAAAAGCTTTGCACGGATTCCAGAAATAGCTCCTTTGCCTAACTTGATTGAGCTCCAAAAAACATCCTATGAAAATTTTTTACAAATGAATGTTCCTGCGGAAAAGAGAGTTTCAGCTGGGTTGCAAGAAGTTTTTCAGTCTGTTTTCCCAATTAGTGACTTTTCGGGTAAATCCCAACTTGAATTTTATCGTTATGA
>JAIEOZ010000297.1 GCA_019750035.1 Alphaproteobacteria bacterium
TTAGATTTCCATTGAATTTTTTCCACAACAAAATTCTCTTGAGGGCGTGAAGCTGATAAAGAAGTTACTTTCTGAGGGTTAAAGCCATCTATTGGAGTAATATAGCCTTCTTGCGGGGTATTAAAGTCTGAAGCTGCATATCCAATATACTCTCCTGATCCACTGATTTCGACCTGACTTAATGAGTGTTCTCCGTGAGAAAATTTAACCGCAGATTTACCTTCTAAATCGAGTTCATAAATTTGTGAGAAGGCTCCCTCCTGATCAACAACAAATAAAGAGTTTCCATCTTTCTTCCATCCTAAAAGGAGAGGGTTTTCATTTGGTGTTTTGGCAAAACATTTCTTTTGACTATTCTGTAAATCTATGAGGCATACTCGAGAAGCAGCCATTCCATACAAAGGGATAGGGCTTTGAGAATTCTCGGGAAAGTTCGTGGTAACGTAAGATACCCATTTTCCATCGGGAGATACTTGAACCGTTAAATTCATTTCTTCTCCCTCCACCAATGTTTTAATGTCTTTGGTTTTAACATTGATAAGCGCAATTTGAGGATTGTTAGCGTTTTTATCTTTAGATTTAGGAGTATAACCACAAACAACTGCTTCACTATCAGGTGTCCACACAAGAGTTGCGCTCCCTCCAAAGAGAGAAGGCCCTGACACTAACGCTGTTTTACTCACTTCCTTAAGCTGATCATTGATGTCAATCACATAGAGAGTTTGGAGGGCTCCCTCGTTTTCATCGTAAACACGCTTGAGAGGATCTTGAGGAGTTGACTCATTCACTAAAACAGCTAATTTTTTACCGTCCGGAGCCCATACATAAAACATAATATCATTTTCCAATTCAATTATTTTTCGAGGCTTAAATTCTTGAGGAGGGGTTACCCACAAACTAAAAAACTTATCCCCTTTTCCTAAATAGCTCACCCATTGAGAATCAGGAGACCAAATTGAAGAAATAATCGAGACATCCTGTGGAAAAGTGACAGTATGACTCTTCTCTGATTGATAATCATTTTTAACGAATGTTGTCGCAGTCCATTGACTTGTGGTCTCCCCATCAGAAGAAGAGACTTGTGGTTGAGAATAGACCAATAGCAAGTGCTTTTTGTCAGGAGAAACCTCGAGTTGAGATATACTTTTTGTTGCTAAAAGTTCTGTATAAACGCTGTTTGCATCAACAGGCTTTACAGCAGTATCGGCTTTTAGCAAGTCTGTTAGACCTAAAGTCATACCAATCAGATAAGCACATGCCATAAATCTTAGACGCGTCATGCAAACAGCCTCCTTCTGTGTCATTTTCAAGATTCTATCCGCACATTTGTAAAAAAATAGTTAAAAGAAAAGGCACGCGAAAGATAAAAATAAATTAAACCATTTGACTACAAATGGTTCTCCGCTTTTGAATTGGAGCCAATATTTTAAATGAATTGAGAGGATGAAGGAAATCACATGCCTCTCTTGAATAGAAGGGAGCTAACACGTGCCCAATGAGGAGAGTGCAGTCATGATAAAATACCCCAGCTTATAAGATTGTCTTAAAGGATCACGCGTATTTTTCTAGAAATGGTTAAATTATTGAGTTATCAATTATTTTAACTCTAAATAATACTTTAATAAAAAATTTTTTTTAAATTGGGAAGAGCTTGGGTTAAGCTTTGTACAACATCTTCATTAACGCTCCTCGATAGACTGAGATAGGAGAGGTCTATTAACCCTTTAATAATGCTTAAACTATCCTCATCAAGAGGTACATCATAAAGATGTAACTGTTTTAACCTTCCTAAAGTCTTTAAATGAGATTTAGTAACTTGGGTATTACTCAAATCAAGGATTATGAGGTTTGTAAACCTTAAAAAATCTATAGGGTTTTCTGCATTTCTGAGAGGAATATTGATTAAACTCAGTTCTTCTAAATCTGGAAAAGAAGGAAGGGCCTGTTTAAGACCTTCTTCTGATATATGAGTAGATCCTAAATGTAAGATTTTTAATTTTTTTAGGCAAGTTAAATGAACAAAGCTGAAATCAGAAATATTATTTCCAGCAAGGCGCAAAGTAGTTAGTTTTGTAAGATGAGAGCAAAATCCCAAATCATTATCAGCCATATTTATTCTCGGTATATCAAGGCTTGTGAGATTTGTTAAATAAGATAATGCATCAAAGGGAACTCCTTGGGTCTTCCAAAGACTTAATGTTTGTAAGGATGTTAATTTTTGAAAGATGAGGAAACTATTTTCTGAAAGCTTTGCGCTTTGAAAATGCAAAGCTTTTAAATTGTTATTTGAAGAGATGAGTGCGAGAGCATCATTATCTAGTTGTGAACTACGTACTCTGAAGTCTGTAAGACAAGTAAGAGAACTTGTAATATTTCCTAAAGTTTCTAAATCAAGCTCTTGCAACTCTTTTAAATTTAAAGCTCGTAAATTTATTAAATAAGAAATATTTTGGAGAGAGGAAGGATTTATAAGCGTAGGCTTATTAATGACTTCTACTTTGAGAAGAGGAAAAGAAGTTTTTTCTAATTTAGCTAAGTGCTTCTCTTCTAGCTTAATAAAATCTTTCCACAACAAACGATCATTGGACAGTATGTTAAAGAGCCGACAAGATTGAGAAAGGCTGTATTTATCTTGAGTATTGAGAAATGAAATAATTTTTATCCAAATTTCATCTGGAAGTATTTTGTAAAGATTATTTTCATCAATTTCTTTATGCTTTATTTTTCTAAGGACCGCAGGTTTTTCTTCTGAAAGGTCTTCCATTGCAAAGACATCGAAAGAAGAAAAAAGCAGACTGATCAAAAATAAAAAAGTTAGGCGAAGCTTCATGAGGAATTATCCTTTGTACCACAAATAGTAATTAACATTAAGATTACCAAGAAATAGATAATTAACAATTTGTTTATAAAAACACAAGTAAAAACTGCACTCCATAACAAAAGGTTTATAAAACAAATTATTATAGATTAGCCTTTATAAGGCTAACCTATTTTAGAGAATTTACTTATTGCAGTTATCCTTACATTCTTGTACCCCTGCCTTATATCTTCCTTCAGCTAACATACGTGCCTGAGCTCTGGTGGAAGGAATCATTTCGTCATCTTCGTTAATATTATCTATCTCATTATCATATTGTGCCTCTTCAGCTTTTAAGCAGGCAGCTAAATCTTTATAATGGCCCCCGTGATCCTCACATTTTCCAGCCGAGAGAGGCTCGATAGAGGTAAGCATTCCTAATAATAAAGTTCCTTGAATAAACTGTTTCATATTTTTCTCCTTGCTTTTATGCCAGTAAAAATGTGCTAGCACTCCACATCATCATTTATATTAATTAAATTTAAGTTAATAAAAAATGGGTAAAGACCGCAGGGGGTACAGATAGAGTCAAGAGACCCCAAGGCGTCTCCAGAAATCATAATGATTGATGAATTTTGATACTATTTTAACGGAAAAAACAAAGTTTGGTTTTAGAAAACTATGGATGAAGTTTTACGTAACCTTCTTAGATGGCTATTGGGCAAACGTGCCTCTTCTAAAAGTTGAGAATGGCTTTATCTATCTTTAATAACATCAATTCGTATACCAAAGAAAGATTAAAAAATGCCACGGTATACTGGAGTTTATTTTGGTTAAACTTTACCAAAACTCCCTAAGCACTTACTCAGATTAAGGTCTTTTTAAGCCGAGACAGTATGTAATTTACTTTTAAATCTTGTCAGTAAATTTTCTTAATCAAAATTCTCATAATGTATCTTGTTCAGTTTTTGTTTCCATAAGTCTTGAACCATTTAAGTTTTTCTTTCATAGCATCTAGAGTTGCTTTGGAATCGCTCATACCATGTCCCTCTCCTATATAATAAACAAAACGTGCTGGGACGCCTCTACCTTTAAGCGCATTGTAGAGCTGTATGGATTGAGTGACAGGAACGCGTTCATCATTTGCCCCGTGTAAAAGGAGTGCAGGCGTTTCCATTTTATTCACATAGGTTAAAGGAGAAGATTTTCTCCATTCTGCATAATTTTCCCAATAAGCCCCTCCAAACAAAGACTCCATTGAGGTGGGTCCATCTGTTGTTGCATTCTCGGATATCCAGTCTGTCATTCCAGACTCGACAGAGGCCGCTTTAAAGCGGTGAGTTTGACCAATAGCCCATGCCGTCATAAAGCCTCCGTAACTATGCCCTCTGATAAAGAGTTGATGAGGGTCGGCGACTCCTTGATCAATAAGATAATCAACGCCTGTCATGACGTCCTTAAAGTCGCCTCCACCTATGTCTTTGTAATCGAGTTGCTGGAATTTTTCTCCATATCCCAAACTTCCTCTGTAGTTTACAACCAAGGTTGCGTATCCTTCCGAAGCAAAAACGGCGGGAGCATAAGGACCAAACGAAGTGTACCCAATAAAACTCTGTGATTCAACTCCCCCAGGGCCTCCATGAATAGAAACAATGAGGGCAACTTTTTTTCCTTCCTTATAGTTTTGAGGATA
>JAIEOZ010000194.1 GCA_019750035.1 Alphaproteobacteria bacterium
ATTCCCGCCTACGCGGGAATGACACCAGAGGAAAACCCTAACCCCACCGCATCTCTTTGCCAGGACCTATGGTCGTGAAAGTGGGAGGGGTTGCTATAATCCTCTGAGCAGCCTCAATTAGACCTTCTCGCGTTACGGCATTAACTTTATCAATGATTTCTTGGGGAGGAATATGACGCTTGTGGATCATCAGTTGTTGAGCAATCTGTTCACATCGAGAAGATGTACTTTCCAAAGACATCAAGATTCCTGCTTTTAATTGAGCCTTGCTTCGCGCAATTTCTTTGTCTTGGAGTGTTTTGGGGAAATCTTCTAGAACCTCTTTAATCGTTGGCAAAAGCTCTTGTACTTGGCTTTCTCCCGTGCCGGCATAAATGCCAAAAAGTCCCGTATCTCGATAGGCTGTATTAAAAGAATAAATCGAATAAACAAGCCCGCGCTTTTCCCTCACTTCTTGGAAAAGGCGAGAAGACATACCGCCGCCCAACAGACTCGAAAAAACGGAGAGAGGAAAAAAATCTGGATGCCCATAGGGACAGGATTCAAAGCCAAGCACAAGATGGACTTGTTCAAGTTCCCGCTTTTCATAAAAGTGGCCGCCGGTGTAAGCGGCTTTAACAAAGGGTTGAGTGGGATGGTTGGTGATTTTCGTAAACTGAGTTTGGCATAGATTCACAATTTTTTCATGGTTTATCGCGCCTGTTGCGGCAAACACCATGCGATCAGCACTGTATTCTCGCTTGATATATCCCGTTAAATCATTTTTGGAAATTTTCCGTACGTTCTCAGGGCGACCCAAGATGGGTCTGCCGAGGGGGTGGTGAGGAAAGGCTGTTTCATGAAGATAATCAAAAATAATATCATCAGGGGTATCAATGGCTTGGCCAATTTCTTGCAAAATGACATCGCGTTCACGGGCAAGCTCTTCAGGCTCAAAAGTGGAATTTTGAATGATATCTGCGATAATCTCTAAGGCGAGCGACACATCTCCTTCCAATACACGAGCGTGATAGGCTGTATTTTCGCGTGAGGTATAAGCATTTAAGTGTCCCCCAACGTTTTCAATCTCTTCGGCAATCTGGCGGGCTGATCGCGTGGTTGTCCCTTTAAAAGCCATATGTTCTAAGAAATGGGAGATACCATTAATTTCGGGAGATTCAGAGCGAGCCCCGACTTCAACCCATAACCCCAAAGTAGCGGTGGCGACACCGGGAATGTCATCTGTAATGATGCGGAGTCCATTATTAAGAGTTGTAATCTGAACCGTCACTTGTTTTCCTTTTTAAAAATGATTTTCTATTCCAGAGAAACATAACTAGGAGAGTAAAAGCAAGAAAATACCATGTTATCGCGTATTGAAGGTGATGATTAGAGAGAGTAGGCAGAGGAGGAGTAGGGAGAATTTTGGCATCATAAGAGTGTGTTGCGACCAGGTAGAAGGGGAGTAAAGGGGCATTCAAATCGCGAGAAAGGGCTTGAAGATCAATCCAAAAATAGAGAGGTGTGGTGTTAGCTGGCTGAAAATAGGTGGGAGGAGAGGGGGTGCGGATGATTCCTTCGAGTCTTATCCTTTCTGAAGGAGAGGGGGCGATTTCCTTTTCAGACCATCCCCTTTGCACAAGCAGGAACAATCCTTTTTGTGTTTGAAAAACATCGAAGACATAAACCCCATTTTTACCATGATGGACTTTGGATTGGAGATAAATCGTTTTTCCAGGAATAAAATGGCCATTGGCATAGAGAGGAGAAAAAGGGTCAAAGGTTTTGAGAAAATCCACATTTTGGGGAGGCTTGCTTTTCTGTTGATGTATGGTGTGCAGCAAAGTTTCTTTTTCTGCCTTTCGATGCAATTGCCAAGTCCCAAGTCCAAGCAGGACAAGAATCATAAAAAAGGTAAAAATAGAGAAAGAACTTAGATGTTTCAAGAACATCGTTGATACTCTATACTCATTGGACGTGAAGATATCTTATGTTGTTTTTTTCTTGTGTCATCCCTGCGAAAGCGGGGATCTAATACAATTATCTGTAACAAAAAGACTGTTTTATGGATTCCCGCCTGCGCAGGAATGACACTCGTCGGTAGGGAATAGGGTGTTTTCACGTTCAATGGGTATATGAGAGTGTTCCTCATAAAATGAGCGGAGACTATAATCCTGATCCCCACCAATAGATGCTGATAAAAAGGAACAACCAGACCACATCGACAAAATGCCAATACCAGGCCGCGGCTTCAAAACCCACATGACGGTCGCTTGTAAATTGACCCATGCGGGTACGAAACCAGCAGACGATTAAGAAAAGTGTTCCAATGATGACGTGCGCGCCATGAAAGCCCGTGGCCATATAAAAGGTTGAGGGGTAAATGCCTTCGGTGAAGCCAAAGGTCGCATGGATATATTCGTAAGCTTGAACAGAGGTAAACAGAAGGCCTAAAAGAATGGTAAAGCCGATTCCTTTTAGCACCTCTTTCATATGGTTGGCTAAAAGAGCGTGATGCGCCCAGGTAATGGCAGTGCCTGAAAGCAAGAGAACGAGTGTGTTAAAATAGGGGTAGTCAAAGGGGTCAAGAGGGTGAATGCCTTTTGGGGGCCACACACCGCCTGTGGGTTCTGTGGGAAAAAGGCTTGCATTAAAAAATGCCCAGAAAAACGCCACGAAAAACATCACTTCTGACGTAATAAAAAGAGCCATCCCTGTTTTAAGCCCAAATTGCACGGGAGGGGTATATATTTCTGTGTCTGCTGATTCATGAATGACGTCTCGCCACCATCCCACCATGGTGAAGAGAACAAGGGTAAGGCCCATCACAAGGACGTAAAATCCATGATGGTGCATCAATAAAACAAGCCCGATTGCAGAAACCAATCCTCCAATGGATCCCACAAAAGGCCAAGGGCTCGGATCGACGAGATGGAAGGGATGGGTCTTGGGGGTTGTCATTTTGTCATTTTCCGTTTATCTCTGCCGCCTTTGACCATAGGGTATGAATACTCGGCAATCCCGTGGGGTTTAAGGGAGGGTGATCAATCACATTCCAATAGGCAACGTAATCTTTCGTGCGATGACCCAGAGGAATGACATAATGTCCCCATAACAGAACACGGTCGAGAGCTTTCACGGAGGCGACCAGATCTTCTCGTTCTTCCGCATTGGTAATGGTCTTACACAGGGCATCAACGACAGGGCTTTTAATGCCAGGGTAGTTGCGAGTTCCGGGCGAATCGGCAGCTTTGGAACTCCAATAAAAAGTCTGTTCATTCCCGGGAGACATGGAATGTCCCCAAAAGTGCAAGATCATATCAAAATTCATCGTAGTTTGAAGATTCGTATATTGAGCTGCATCAACGGTGCGTACTGTCGCTTGAATCCCGAGTTGCTTTAAGTTTCGTGCAAAGGCGAGGGCAATCTTTTCGTTGTCAGGAGAATTGAGAATAATTCCAAAGGCAAGAGGCTTGCCCGTTTTTTCATTGACGAGCTTGCCGTCTTTCATAATCCAGCCAGCTTCTTTCAACAGGTTGTGAGCAATTTTGAGATTCTCACGGGGGCCTTTTTCAAAGGTGGGAAGGGTGTAGACTTCTTCAAAAACTTCTTTTGGTAATTGGGCACGGAAAGGTTCGAGAAGAGCAAGCTCTTGACCTTGAGGAAGGTCCTTTGCCGCAAGTTCTGTGTTGTCAAAAAAGCTTGTTGTTCGGGTGTAGGCTCCATAAAATATATTTTTATTCAGCCAGTCAAAGTCAAAGGCATAGGTTAAAGCTTTTCGTACGCGAGGGTCTTGGAAGATTTCTCGTCGCATATTAAAGGCAAAACCTTGCATACCCACTTGATGTTGGTGAGGGATTTCAACACAGCGGACAAGCCCCTTGTCAACGGCCGGAAACTTATAATTTTCCGCCCACTTCCCAGGGTTTGATTCTTCTCGTGTATGGGCATCTCCTGCTTTAAAGGCTTCAAAGGCAACGGTTGCATTTTTATAAAAATCAAAATGAAGGGTATCAAAGTTGTAATATCCTTTATTGACCGCAAGATCTTTTGCCCAATGGTTTGGATCTCGTTGATAAATAATGGATCGGCCGGGTTCCATTTTTAAAATGGTATAAGGCCCACTGGTGAGGAGAGGGGTGAGACCTGTTTTTTCAAAGTCTTTACCTTTAAGGGAGTGTTCAGCTAAAAGGAGCATTGTACCGACCATCAAAGGCATTTCTCTGTCGTATTGTCCTTCCACCTTTTTGAAAGTAAATTTTATCTTGCGTTCACCAAGGATTTCGACCTTTTCAATTTTTTGATAGGCCATTTTTTGTCCTGGGGTGCCGTTTTCTAAGAATGTACGGTAGGAAAAATCAACATCTTTGGCCGTAATCGGTGTCCCATCGTGCCACTTTGCTTTTGGGTTAAGGGTGTAAATGACCCAAGACCGATCAGGGGCAACTTCAAGACTTTCAGCCACAAGTCCATAGACAGAAAAAGGTTCATCAGGAGAGCGCTTCATCAGACTTTCAAA
>JAIEOZ010000247.1 GCA_019750035.1 Alphaproteobacteria bacterium
TTTATGCTGTTAAAACTTGGATCATCGAATCCAACAGACCATATTTTTGAAACAGCTTTTTGGGCCTTTGGTGTGGCTTTTTGCTCTGCCATTCAAGACATTGTCATAGAAGCTTACCGTATTGAAATTATTGATAAAAATCAAAAAGGATCTGCGGCGTCGTCAACTCATCTTGGGTATCGAATGGGAATGATGATGTCAGGGGCAGGAGCTCTTTATCTTGCAGCAACCTTTTCATGGAAAACAGCTTATGAAGTCATGGCTTGCCTTATGAGTATTGGTCTTTTGACAACACTCTTCAGTCCGTCACCCAAATCTCTTGTTCTTAACCCAGCTTCTTTCTTTTCATTAAAAAATATGAATTCTCCCTTTCATTTCTGGGAATGGCTCAAGCTTACCTATGGTCCTCCTGTAAAAGAACTTTTAAATGCTTATGATTGGCGCGTTGTCCTTGCCTTCATCTTCTTTTATAAAATAGGGGATACGACCTTAAATGTAATGAATACTCCTTTTTTAGTGGAATTAGGCTTTAGTAAGCTAGAAATTGCCCATGTCGCTAAGGTTTTTGGTATTTTTGCCATGAGTATAGGGGGACTTATGGGAGGGCTTTTTTTGAATCGCTTTGGTATTCTTTCAAGCTTGATGCTTTGTGCAAGTCTGCAAATTTGTTCTAGCTTGATGTTCGCTATCCAAGCTTTAGCAGGATACAATCTTAGCATTCTTGTCATTACAATTGGTGTTGAGAATCTAACCTGTGGTTTAGGAGCGACGGCGTTTATTGCATATCTTTCAAGCCTTTGCAGTGCACCCCATACGGCCACCCACTTTGCCTTGTTATCCTCTTTTGGATCTATGGCTCGGATTCTTCTTTCTATAGGAGCAGGATTTATGGCAGATCTTTTACCTTGGTCTGTTTTTTTTACCCTAACCGCAATGGCCTGTATTCCTTGCCTTTTTCTTTTAACCTATGCGTCTCACCATTTTCCTTATAAGTATTCCTTCTTAAAAACAGCCCCTTAGTCTTAGAGAAAAAATTCAATGCCCTTCATTTTGAAAAAAACTTTTTAAAGCTGCAGTATTGACTTTTACGGGGTAACGAACACGTAAAGCATTGACGTATCCTATGACAAGATCAGTTTTGTAATTTTCTAATTGCTTCTCCTTAAAAGCAGGCATTTTTTCTTCCTGCACTTTTTGTGTTGGAGGAATAATTGTATTTAACACAACGACTGCAACTCCTTCGGGTATCAAAACCTTTCCTGCATGATTAGGACGCAAGGAAAACACGAGCTCCTTGACTTTATCTGAAACAGAAGGAGAGGGTTCGGATAAAGAAAGACTTGGCAAAAGTGTCATTAAAGAAACTTTTCTATCCCCTTGATTGAAGGATTTTACATAAGCTTCCGCTTTTGCTTGAGCTATTTTGAGTTGCTCATTTTCCGTCCATACCTTTAGGACACGGTCCTTGATCTCTTCAAAGGATTGGAAAGAAGAGGGGATAACTTTATCAACGCGAACGAGGTAAGAGACACCCTCTGGTGATTGAGTAAAGGGACTATCAGACGTCTCTTCAAGACTAAAAGCTGTACGGAGGATTTCTTGCGTCAATTCCTTGCTTTTAGGTAATTGAGGGGAAGAAATTTGCATCCGATCAAGTCCATTGGCAGTCACTTCTACGAGTTTAATAAGTTGGGATCCTGGAACTGTTGGGGCAAGCTCTTCAAGAGTAGACCCTCCCGCAATTTTATCATCTAATTCTTGAGTGATTTTATAAGTTTTTTCTACAGCTTTTTCTTTTTGAATCTCTGCAACGATCAAAGGGGTCACACTCTCAATAGGCTGTTTCCCATAAATCTCCGATTTTTCCTCATACAGAGCTTTTATTTCTTCCGCTGTGACGGGAATATCCTTGGCAATGAGAGTCGGATCAATAACAAAAGCTGTGATTGTTCTGAGCTCAGGTGTCTCAAACTCTTTTTGATGCTCATTATAAAACGAATTTAACACATCAACAGGAGGAAGGGGCGGTAAGGGCATTTCTTGAGGAGAGATGACGAGCATAGCCGCTTGTCGGTATTGATACTGAGCCTCAAAAAGTCGCGCTAGCATTTCATCCGGAAGATAAACCCCGACCATAATGGCGTCAATAAGTTGCTGACGCGTAAGTTCTCGGCGAATTTCAGTGATAAAAGTATCTTCAGATAGGTTATGAGCACGTAAAATTTGCGCAAAAATACGTCGATCAAATTGTTTTTTTTCGTTCTGAAAGGCAGGAGTGGATTCGATTTGTTGGCTAACCAGTTTATCACTTACCGTAAGACCTAAGTGCTCTGTTTCAAGGTTAAGAAGGGTTTCTTGAATAGATTGTTTTAAGATTTGTTGGGGCAGGCCAGCGTTCAAAATTTCTTCTTGCGTTATGGGTTGATTAGATTGAGCCATAATAATTTGAACTTGTTGCCTTATTTTTTCAGCAAGTTCGTATCGGCTAATCGATAAATTTCCAACTTCTGCAACAGTAGCATTTGGATCATGGGGTCGAAACCAACTGCTTCCCCCAAAGAAAGCCACAAAACTTAAAGCTAGAATGGCAAGAAAAACCTTTGCTATGCGAGACTGTGAAAATTTTTGAAAAGATTGAATCATGATTAAATCGCTCATTTGATTTTAATTTTAATGAATCGTACAGACTCTTGAGTTATCTCGCAAGATAAGAACCTTGACGTATCGTATACATTTCTGTAGTTGGAGTAGAACTATGGATAGGTGGCCGAGTGGTTGAAGGCACCGGTCTTGAAAACCGGCAGACGTGTAAGCGTCTCGTGGGTTCGAATCCCACCCTATCCGCCATTTTACAGAGACTTTTAGTATGGTTTTTCCTTTCTGCGGGACACCTATGGGACACTTGAGAATAACAAACCCCACATTTTGAGAAGGAATCCGACCAACTATCGTTCCTGAAAAATCGCCTTTTTTCGACACAAAATTTTTACCGATTGTCCCTTTATTGCCCCATAACAAGAGACTTTTTGCATTTTTTATTGTTATATCTATCAAAAATAAGAACTATTTATCGGTGTTTCCACCGACTTTTTGAGGCCTACAAAGAACTCACTGGAGAGAATTTAATATTAGATGATCTTTCTGAAGTAAGAGAATTTTACGAAAGTTGCTATAAATTTGATTCATGGACCGCTCATCAGCTTTGCGCTTATATCAGTCACTCAGATCCAGAAGCCTTGGATTTCAAATCTGAGAATCCAGAAGGCCATCTTCCTGAGAGACTTTCTCGCATCTTTTCGAGATCAGACCTCTATGAGAATAATGCACCGCTCGTGAAAGCTGCTATTCTTGGAGGGGCTTTTGAGCTTATCCATCTTGATCGTGACAATTGGACGCAAAGCACCCTAAAGCCTAAGAAGGGATTGGAATGGGCAACCCAGAAAGGGATTGGTTATCACCCTGTGCTTGATGAGTATGTTCTAACTTTAGATACAATGCCTACGATTACTTCAGGATATACCACACCCTACTTAGAGATGATGCGAGAGGTTATAAGGGAGCTGGAGATTACGAGAGAGAATCAGGAAAAAAAAGAGGCCATAGCCGCTTTGTTTGCAAAGAAACTCGTTGATCATAAGCTTACTCCACCGAGCCAAAAACTAGCCGATGCGATGGCAACCTTAGTGCGCTTGCCTGAATCGCAACAAGGACGAGCAAAATGTAAGGGGTGACCCCATCGAAAATCGTTTATGCGCATCCTTTTGAATTTAAACATATTTTCAAAGGGAGAATGGGTTTCCCCCTTTTGCCTCGACCCCTATTCATATTTCTTTTCTCTCAAAATTGATTCTTACTCCAAGTAGGCAGCAATAGTGCTGCGTTTTAAAATACAAAGGAAAACTCAATATGAGCGTTCATCATCAACACCACCAAATTTCCGTAAACGTAGACGATTTTGTCACCATCAGGCAACTCACCACGAGTAACCCGGCCTTCACAGAAGGAGGAATCCGAGCTCTTATTTTTCGAGCTGAGCAAAACGGCTTTAACAGATGTATCCATCGGATAGGGTTCAACGATGTCTTAAGGGGAGAAGCATGAGTGTGATCAATGTAAAAGAGAGAATCAATAGAGCGGAACCATATGGTGTCCTTCAGACGGAACAAACAAGGCCTCCCTTGCGTTCTTTGAATGTGAGAGAACTCTTGGAATTAGAGATCCCTCCACGCGAGATGATCCTCAATCCCATCCTCCCTGCGCAAAGGTCTGGTGATGCTCTACGCTCCTCGTGGGATTGGTAAGACCCACGTTGCACTCTGGATGGCTTACACGATTGCTTGTGGGGACACGATGTTTGGCAATAAGTGGCAGTGTGAGAAACCTCGTAAGGTATTATCGTAGATGGAGAAATGCCAGCCAGCACTTTGCAGATGAGATTATCCAGTATCGTTGCCAGCTCAGAAAAAGAATTAGCAGATGTAAATAACTTAAAAATTATCATGCCCGACTACCAAGAGTTAGGGATTCCTGACCTATCCACTCTTTCAGGACAAGAATGGCTTGAACCTCATCTAGAAG
>JAIEOZ010000170.1 GCA_019750035.1 Alphaproteobacteria bacterium
CGCATGGAAGGAGAAATAAAATTGATTTTGTGGAGATGATCATGAAGCTTAAAGTTCTTGGCAGTTAGATCAAGGAGATCCCGCAAATGAATATAACCTAAAATTTCATCAAGTGTTTGACGATAGACAGGAAGACGCATGACTTTCTTCGTTTTAAAGGCATTTTTAACGTCATTCAGTGAGCTGTCATGAGAAACGGCAATAATCTCGGCTCGAGCAATCCTGATATCTTTTGCGGTAAGATCTCTTAAATTAAGAATGTTCGTCAGCATTTCTCTTTCATCAGGAGCAAGAGAAGTATCCGCAACTTCCTCTTCTTCGATGAGCTCTTCAAGAGTTTCCCTTAAAGAGCCTTCTCCTTCTTTCTTTTTAAAAAAAGAATGTAGGAAATTAAACCACTCTTTCATTTATCCTCATAAGGGTTAGAAATATTTAGGGTTTTTAAAATCTTAATCTCAACAGTTTCCATGTGGAGAGCTTCATTCTCTTCCTCGTGAGCATACCCTAAAAGATGTAAAAAACCATGAACAATTAAATGAAGAGTGTGGTGAAGAAGAGAAATTCCTTTTTCTTCAGCTTCACGAACGATCGTTTCATGAGCAAGAATAATATCTCCAAGTTCGTCTGCTTCGTCAGAAGGGAAAGAAAGCACATTCGTTGGTTTGTCTTTATGGCGAAACTCATGGTTAAGAGTTTGGACTTTCCGATCATCAGCTAAAACCACACTGACTTCTTTTTGAGAAAAATCCTTTCCTAAAATTTCAGCGGCTTTTTCAAGTACACAAGATGCTTCCTCTTCCCATAAAGAAGAGTCGTTCATCCACATTTTGTCCATAAAGATAAAATTAATGAGGGGCTTCATAAGCTCTAACAACCCACCAATGGGTGGCAAACCCTCTGTTTAAACGTTATTTTTGGGTTCATTGCTTTCGCAACCGATGTCATTACTATTTGCACAATAACCATTTTCGCACTGATATACTCATCGGAGGTGAAGATACCTTATTTCGTTTCCCTCTGGTGTCATCCCCGCGTAGGCGGGGATCCAATGAAACTATCTGTAACAAAACAACTATTTTGTGGATTCCCGCCTGCGCGGGAATGACACACGTCGGTATGAAACATGGTATCTTCAAATTCAATGGGTATAGCTGCCTAATGAATAAAATAAGGTGTTTCATATTTTGATCCTTTGATTTTGTTGTTTTATATAAAGTTGCATCTGCACAAATTTTTTTAATCATACGTAAATAAAGCATATAGGCAAGCTTACTTTTTACAAAATTAACTATTAACAGTGGAATTTTAACGCCGACCCTTTTAAGATATAAAAGATTTTTCAAAAGGACAATAAGATGAAGCCTTTTTGGTTTTTAATCATGTGCTTATTTATTGAATGTGCAAAAGCACAAGTCATAACCGTTGCGGATGTAAAAGTATCCGTAACTGATGATTCGGCAGCTGTTGCACGAGACAAGGCTCTTGACCAAGCTCACTCCCTTGCTTTTCAAAAGCTCTTGAAGGAAAATTTTCCAGAAGAATCGAGAAATTCTCCTTCAACCGATATTATAATGAATATGGTCACAGACTTTTCGATTGATCGAGAAAAAACAACGCCAAAAAGTTATACAGCTTCTTTTACTTTTCAATTTGATGCCTCTCAACTTCTGGGGTGGGTGACTCATAAAGGGGAAGCTTCCTCACAAAATTCTCTTTTCACTCCTCAAGTTCTTGCAAAAGGAAAGTCTTTAAAACTAAGAGCCTTGTATTCAACTTTATCTGAATGGCAGGTTATAAAAAAGGCATTGGAAAATTTTGCTGAAGTGCAAAAATTAATCGTTCTTACTTTCACACCTCAACATGCTGAATTGGATGTTGTCTATGCTGGAAACATCGAAAAACTGCAACAGCATCTTGTTCAAAAAGGGGTTCTTTTGTCTTTTGAAGCAGAGGAGTGGATCCTCTCCTTAGAGAAACAAAGGTTATAGAAATTTATAGAGAAGCTAAACAAGGCCCATGATGACAAGTCCCATGAATATTCCTAATCTTATTAGCCTTACCCGTTTGTTAAGTGTGCCACTTATTGTTTCGCTCATTCTTTCCAATCAACTCACCTTTGCTCTCATTTTTTTCACTCTCGCAGCTCTTTCTGATGCACTTGATGGTTTTTTGGCACGCATTTTTAAGGCGCGCACAACTTTAGGAGCCTACCTAGATCCGATTGCAGATAAAGCCCTTCTCATAGGCGTTTTTGTGGCCTTAGGTCACACAGGTCTTATTGAACTTTGGATTGTAATTCTTGTTGTTTTTAGAGATGTTTTAATTATTGGGGGAATTTTGCTTCTTTTCCTTGTTAAGAGCACCATTGAGATGAAGCCTTTGATGCTGAGTAAAATAAATACGGTTGTCCAACTTGTATTTGCGTTTTTTATTCTTAGTCAAAGTGGAAATTATTTTGGAGTCATTGATTTAAATCTTTACTTTGGTTACCTTGTCGTTTTAACAACCGTGCTTTCTGGCGTCAGTTATGTTAGATTAGGCTTAAATTCTTTTAATAAGATGGATACTGCACTTCTGTGAGTATGACTCGACCAGTATGGCTTTGGGTAGGATTGGGAGTCGCCTTTTTAGGGGGCTTATATTTTTTGCAAAGTATTCTTTTACCTTTTCTTGCCGGTCTTCTTGTCGCGTATGCCATGAGTCCTGCTGTTCGTAGATTTGAACAATGGGGACTCTCTCGTACCTTAGGCACCAGTTTTATGATCCTAAGCTTTTTTCTTTTGATTGGCCTTTTCCTTTTTATTGTTATTCCTTTGATTCAACCAGAACTCATACGCCTTGCCTCCCGCCTTCCTGAATATGGGCAACGTATTATGGCGAGCTCAAAACCTCTCTTAGATGAACTCTCACATTACATCGAACCTCAGGATGTTGAACGTCTTCGCCAACTAGCAAGTACCTATTTTGCTGATATTGTGACGTGGGGAATAAAACTTTTAGCAGGAATTTTAACCAGTGGGATAGCTCTTGCGAACCTCCTTTCCCTTATTATTATTACGCCTGTTGTGGCGTTTTATTATTTGCGAGATTGGGACAAAATTATACAAACTCTTGATGATTGGCTGCCCCGTCTTTATGAGCCTACAATTAAGCATCTTTTTATAGAAATGAATAAAACAATAGGTGGTTTTGCCAGAGGACAAGCCATCGTGTGCCTTCTCGTTGGGCTTTATTATTCGATTTCTTTGACCTTAGTTCACCTTGATTTTAGTGTTGTTGTTGGTTGTGTGATTGGCATCATGGCTTTTATTCCTTACGTTGGCGCTTTTGTTGGATTTATGCTTAGTATTGGCATCGCGCTCTCTCAGTTCACAGATTGGTTTTCCATTGGTATTGTGGCGGGTATTTTTATTGTTGGCCAAATCCTTGAAGGGTACCTTCTCATTCCTTACTTTGTTGGGGATCGTATTGGTCTTCACCCCGTTTGGGTTATTTTTTCCCTTTTGGCTGGAGGTGTACTCTATGGTTTTGTAGGGATTTTATTTGCTCTTCCTGTTGCCGCGGCTTTGGGTGTTATCGTGCGTTATTGTCTTGAACTTTATCTTAAAAGCTCTTATTACCTGGGGCAGACATCTTTACATCAGAATGAGTCCCGTGAAACAACTCATCCTTCCACTTGAATTTCCCCCCGTTCTTGATAGCAAAAGCTTTTTCATTTCTGTTGCGAATGAAGAAGCCTATCTGTGGCTTACACGCTGGCCTAACTGGCCAAATCATTGCCTGACGATTTACGGGGATGCGGGTTGTGGAAAAACACACCTTTCTCACATTTGGAAAGAAAACGCAAAAGCACAGACTCTTAAAGGTCAAGACTTTAATACTCTCGATTTAGAAATGCTTTTTGAAAGGCCTCCTCTCTTTATTCTCGATAATGCACACCTTATCGAAAGAGAGGAAAAGCTCTTTCATTTTTATAACCACCTTATGAATTCTCAAGGAAGCCTATTGCTTCTTTCACGAACACCACCCGCCCACTGGAAAATTCAACTCCCAGACTTACGCTCCCGCTTAAATGCCATTCTCACTTTAAAAATTCACGCTCCTGATGAAATTTTACTTTTTCAGGTTATTCAAAAATTATTTAACGATTTCCAACTCCACGTTGATGAGCCTGTTATTTATTTCCTTCTTAATCACATAGAAAGATCTTTTGAAAATGCTCATTTCTGGGTTGCGGCTATTAATTCTTATGCCTTAACACAAAAGCGACGCATTACGATTCCTCTGGTGCGCGAGATTTTAGTACAGGAAGAGGGGGCTGAAAGATCTCTATAATTTTTCCTTTCCACCATTCCGCATCTGCCCATTTATCAAGAGAAAGATCAAAACCAATAAGTGTTGCCGGCGTAACCCCTTCCTTTAAAACTTCAGGAAATACATTTGTGAGTTTTAGGGCTGCAAAGGTAATACCTGGGTTGTGTCCAATATAAAGAACTTTCTGTTTTTCATCTGGAATTTTCTTTAAATATTTGAGGATCTGATCGTCGGTATTGTTGTAAAAATTTTCAGAAATTTCAATAGCA
>JAIEOZ010000021.1 GCA_019750035.1 Alphaproteobacteria bacterium
TTTGGGAGTAAAAGGAGAATATCAACAGCAGGATATATATTGCGAAAAGGATGGCAGCTGCACCAATGAAAATTTTTTTTACTCTTCTATAAAAAATTCATCCATTGCGCAGAAAGATAACGTGCTTTGCGAGCATCTTATGAAAAATCTCACGGATAATTATCTAGGGATGGGAGAACTCCCTTGCAGAGATAATATTGTATACCTATTAGGAAAAACAGGGGCAGGAAAAAGCACCTTTCTAAATTACATTGCTGGCAAAAGCTTTTCTGCTACGAAAGATGGACTTGAGACAATCATTAAGATGGACGACCCCATAGCAGAAATTGGCCATGGAAGTATTTCAAAGACTTTTAAGCCAACTTTATGGAAACAAGAGAAAACCGGGAACTTACCTTTGTGTTATTATGATACACCAGGTTTATCTGATAATCGAGGAGCTGCGTATGATATCATTAAAGCCTTTTTTCTTCAAAGTTTGGGTAATGAAGTAAATTCTTTAAGAATCATCTTATTAGCTGAAGAAGATTCCCTAGTCGATAAAAGGGGCCAGGGATTTGTAGAGTTAGCGACTGACTTGGAAAAGTTAGTAGGGAAAGAGGGAATTAAAAGATTATACGATACAACATCTCTTATTATTACCAAATCAAAGCATTCCTTAAGCGATATTCGCAGAGAAATTGAGAAGAAGGTAAAAGATTTTAAATCTGAAGAGGTTAGAGGACTTTTTCAAGCTCTTTTAGATAAAAAGAGAATAAAAAACTTAAAAAAAATAGAAGAAGGTAACTATTCTTCCGGACAGGCCTTAGGCGAAGAAACTCCTGCGACTTATGAGGTACTCATCAGAAGTACAACACCTATTACTCCTTATTTTCTAGATAGCCAAAATCAAAACAGATCTCTTTTTAACATTGTTGTATCTTCTGACACTTTTCGAACCATTGTTGAATGCTCTGATTTCTTTAACAATAACATTAAGAAAGCCGTTGGGAATTTAGGAGAGAACATCCAAGCACACTATGCAAACCTTCTTAAGGAACAGATGCCTCTCAATGACACAATCGTAAAATCATGGCACACTTCCTGGAAGAATTTACGAGATCAAGAGCTTAAAAATCTCTCTATTGAAACACCCCAGGGATTATTGAATAGGTTAACTGAAAATGTTAAAAAGAATAATATTACAGATACATCTCAAAGAAATACTACGCTTGTTTTAAAAACACTTAAACAACAAGGAGATTATCTTTCTTTTTTTAAAAAAATTCCTGAAATGGTCACACAATACTTAACTGATTCTTGGATTGCAGGGTTAGCCCCCCTTGTCAATAATCTTGAGCAATTAGAGAAAATTCATTCCAATGGAACATATTTTCAAACAGAGCGAAATACAACTCTTGTAATCAAAGGATATTTTCCCAAAATGGATTTGATAGTTAACGAACTAAATAAAGATATATATAAAAGTATCACAGATGTCCGAATTTTTGCCCTTGAAACCTTAACTTTTAACCGAAATTTTTTACTGCCACAAGGTAACGTGTCAATCATAAGTCCTCAGTGGATACTAAGTGGAGATCCCCACAATGCTGTGTCTAGAGATAAATGGATGATTGATTTAAAAGGAAAAGACGCACAAATTCTAGCTATACCTCAAGCAGAAAATGCTCCACATAGCACAGGCCAGGATGGAAAAGATGGATCTCCTGGAAAGCCAGGGCAATCAGGAGGGAATTTCTTCGGTATTGGGGATTACTTTTTTGACGGCATTCTCACAATCAATATAAATGGTGGGAAAGGCGGAGATGGTCAACATGGAGGACATGGAGATAATGGAAAAGACGGCATAGATGCTGATTTAAATGCGGTATCTACAGATGATAAAGATGGAGAATGGGAAACGGAAGGAAGCGGTATTGGAATTTGGCATAAACCCTCGCAAAAATATTGTTATAAAAACGGTGTTTCAGGAGGAAAGGGAGGTAATGGTGGAAAAGGAGGAGAAAAAGGTCAAGGCGGACTTGGAGGGGAGAGCATTCTGATTAGACTACAAGAGTTACAAGCAGAAAAGCTGAATGGGACGCAAGGAAGCAGTGGAGACGAAGGGAGAGCTGGACACTATGGAACAGGAGGCAAAAATGGTAAAAAAGCAATTGCTGAATATTATTATACTAAAAAAGGTGCTCTCTTTTTTAGGTGGAAGCTTTCACAGCGTTACCCTGATGCAGATCCAAATCCCACCCACGCTCTCTCAGGTTTCTCGCCCTCAGAAAAAGACAGTGAAGGACAAGTTCAACCTTCCTCCCAAAATACTATAAACATTCCTGAGGTCATCAATAGTTATAAGATTTTTTGGAGAGAAAGTATTAATCAATTAGAGAAACCTGAATATCAACATAATATTATGATTCAGGCGCAGAAAGATCTTCTAAAATCCTTTCTACAGAAGCTTGAAGACCACTCCGAAGTTAAAAAAAAAAGTAATTCTTCAAGCTTTGCAAAAGAATTGACTTCTTTAGAGGAACAATATGTTCAATTAAAGGAGTTAAATTTTCTCCCCCATTATAAGTCTTTTCTCTTCCGGATAAAAGAGTACGCACATGATACTTCTCAGCTTGCACCCGCTGATCAAAAAGCACTCCGTTTTCTTCAGACCACAACACTCAGTCGCATTTGTCACCTTCAGGCTGTTTCGGAACCCAGTCTTGTGACTGATATCCCAGGTTTTTTAAAATTTATAAAGAAAAATATACAAATTTTCGAAGAACTAGAGAAAGAGAAGCAGATAGATTTTTATAAAGAGGAGTATCAACAACATATTGTTCCCAAAATTCAAGAAGCAAATGATTTTATCAAATTGCTAGGGAAAGAAGTTAAGGAAACAAACGACACATTAAACAATCATATTAATAAGTTGATGAAAGAAATTAAAGATCTTAAGGAGAAAAAGATAGAAGAACAAAAGGATCTCATACAAAAACAAGAAGACTTGAGGAAGGCGATGCCTCTCAAGATGTTTCTTAATGTGTTAAGCCTGGGCACTAAAGGCTTAGGTTTCTTGGGTGAAACTGGGAAAATGGTAGGGGGCTTATTTGATGCAGGACTGGGGGGTATACGCTCAGGTTTTTTACCTTCTTCTAGTGACCAAGATAAACTTAATGCTTTTCCTAAGGCTGTTGACAATATGATTAACATCGTTCAACAATCTGCAAATGAGCTATCGCCAGAAACTTCCACTCAGCAAAGCGTGATAGAAGAGAGACTTAATGAACAAGCTCTGTATTTCAATCAAGGGACAGGTGAATGGGCTGCTTTTAAAGTTAATTATGAAAAAATCAAGAGCCCTCAGGTTAAAGAAGAGATACTGAAGAATTTAGAAAAAGATACTAAACACAATAAATCTTCTAAAGAAAAACAAAAAGTAATATTAGAAAAAGCCAAAGTTTCTGTGGATGTTGCTCTTGCAGGTGTGAATTTCTATAATGAGTATAAATCTGATCAATCTCAAATGGAAGAGTTAAGCAGAGCGATTAAAAAATCTAAGGAAGAGTTAAAAAAATGTGAGGTCTTAGAACGAAAAGTTTCTGAAGAATTCACTCCGTATGTTGAAGAAGTAAAAAAAACGGTTAGTAATTTTCAAAATAATCAAGATAAATCTTCTGTAGCACTTGATGTGCAAAAATGGAACATTCGAAAATATTTGATGAATGTTCAAGATGTTATACAAGATTTTACTGAGGGATTTAACGTAGAAAAGGACTTCAGGAGATCACTCGAAAAAATGAAAGGAGCGCTTGAAACAGTTCTCCAGCTTTATGAACGTATTCAAAACTTTCAAGATCAAATGACCCTTGCCAGTTATGTAGCTAATCTTCAAACGCCTTACTTTTCAGACATGCCCAAAGAGGAGCCACTTCACTCCGAGCTTTTAAATTTAAAGAAAATGACAAATAACTATATAATCTTAGAACGCTACGCTAAGGCAATTAATGCTGTTCAACAATGGGCTTTTCCCTTTGAATCTTATTTTGTTGGAGAATTTGAAAATTTACATTTTAATAAAACGCTTTCCACAGAGGATACCGTCAATCGCGCTATAGGCAACTTGGGTAAGTTAGAGGATAGGGTTGAACAATATGAAACAACAATTGTTAATTTTATTGACAAAGACATTGTAAAATCTGACTTTAGACTTAAATATAAAGGAAATAGACCATTTTTTACTTGGAATTTTAGTAATTACGAACGAGAAATAAAAAAAGTATTGCAGGGTGAAGAAGTCATTTTAAAAGCTGAAATTTTTCCCAACACTCTTTCTGCGGTTAAATTTAATAAAATGGAGTTGGCGCTTTCTCACTCGAACTCGACACAAGACGCTTCTCTCCAAGAGATGCTTAAAAATTATAGGTTTACTCTGACTCATCAAGGAGATTCTTTTTATAAATGGAAGAATCAAACTTATAAAATCTCAAGTGGAGCATTTAAGATAAGTTGTCATTTTGAACGGATGAAAGAAACGCAAGAACCTAACGGTTGTAACCCAATATACGAAAAGTTAGCGGGGAAATATTATCTTTTAAGCCCTTACGCGTATTGGGCTATAGGTATCGAACCATCTGAACAATTGAGTGATTCTGATCGAGAATTTTATAAGCAA